>DASUOA010000343.1:0-3083 GCA_036276895.1 Arenimonas sp.
TCAAGCCAGAACTACATCTGCTGCTGCGGCGCATCTACCGGCGTCGGTACATTGATCTGCGGCGCCGGGCCAGGCGCTACCGCCGACGTCGCAGGCGTGATGGCGGTCACCGCGGCGCTCGGCAGGCTTGCTGCATCGGTCGCCGGCTCGCCCGGGGAAAGCAGCGCCCAGGCACCGATGCCGCCGCCCAGCAGTACCGCTGCACCGATCGCCGGCAGCACCCAAACCGGGCGCCCAGATTTGGCATTGGTGGCACTGATGCGCGTGCGCTGTTGCGTCGCTGCCGAACCCGATAGCCGTTCGCCGCGAGGCCGGTGCGTACCCACCGCCTGCAAGGTGGCGCCTTCCGGCGCATTGGCGACCAGCTGATGCACGGCGCTGACGTAGGCGGCGCCGCTGTTGAAGCGCTCCGCCTGATTCTTCGCCATCAGGCCAGCGATCAGCGGCTGCAGCCACACGAAAGGCTCGGGCAGCTCCGGCACCGGATGGGTAACGTGCATCAAGGCCACGGTGAACGGATCGCTGGCCTGGTAGGGCGCGGTTCCGGTCAGCATCTCGAACAGCACCACGCCGAGGCTGTACAGGTCGGAACGGCCGTCGACCGGCTCGCCGCGCGCCTGCTCCGGGCTCATGTAGTCCGGTGTGCCGACCGACATGCCAGCCACGGTCGAACTGTTGCTGCCGTCCATCGCCTTGGCGATGCCGAAATCGGCCAGCACCACCCGGCCGTCGTTGCGGAATAACACGTTGCCGGGCTTGACGTCGCGATGCACGAAACCTTTCTGGTGCGCGAAATCGAGGCCCTGGGCGATATCGGTGGAGATGTCGAGAATCTCGGCGACACTCAGGCCACCCTCGGCAATGCGCTCCTTCAGCGTGCCGGCAGGGATGTACTCGGCGGCGAGGTAGTAGACACCGGCATGGGTGCCGATGTCGTACACCGTCACCAGATTCGGGTGCTGCAGCTTGGCAGTGATCTTGCCTTCGATCAGGAAGCGCTGCGCGAACTCGCCGTTGGCCGCCAGCGCCGGCGACATCACCTTGAGCGCCACTTCGCGATCGAGCGACTCCTGGATCGCCAGGAACACCGAAGCCATACCGCCCTCGCCGATCGGCCGCAGGATCTTGTAGCCGGGAATGGCGATATCGACGGATTTGAGCAGGACGGTAGCGTTCAATCGAGCCCCCAATCAGATAGCCGACAGGCGCGGCGACGTTCGATTATCTACCAACTGCCGCGATCAGCGGCAGCGGCTTGAAGACTTCAGGACTCCGATGCGCGCGGCCAGACCAGCTTGCCGCCGGACTTGGCGGCGATCTTCTCCAGGCGGGCGTCATGCTGGGCCAGTTCGTCGGCGCTGGCACGCAGGACGCGCCGCGGCCGCGCCTGGATCGACGTCACTGCCGCAGCCTGCACCAACCTCGCCTCGACCAGTGGCGCCAGCTCGATCTCGCGCTGGCCGCCGGTGAGCGCCAGATACACATCGGCCAGCAGCTCGGCGTCGAGCAATGCGCCGTGCAACTTGCGATGGCCGTTGTCGACGCCCAGCCGCTTGCACAACGCGTCCAGCGAGTTGCGCTGGCCCGGGTAGCGCTGCCGTGCCAACGCCAGGGTATCGAGCACCCCGCAGTGATCGCGGAGGCGACCGTACTGGCTGCCGGCAAGGCTCAACTCGTAGTCGAGGAAACCAAGATCGAAGGCCGCGTTGTGGATGATCAGCTCGGCACCGGCGACGAACTCGATGAACTCGTCGACCACTTCGGCAAAGCGCGGCTTATCGGCCAGGAACTCGACGGTGAGGCCAGTGACTTCCTGCGCACCTTGCTCCATCTCGCGATCGGGATTGAGGTAGCGGTGGAAGTGATTTCCCGTGGGCCGACGCTCCAGCAGCTCGAGACAACCGATTTCGACCACCCGGTTGCCCTTCTCCCAGGACAGGCCGGTGGTTTCGGTATCGAGGACGATCTGACGCATGCGCTCTCCTTGGATCAGCCAGCGGGGGCGCGGTACTGCTGCGCGGCCGTGCGGGCCAGCGTATCGACGCGCTCGTTGTCGGGATGGCCGGCATGGCCCTTCACCCAGCGCCAGTCCACCTTGTGCTGCGCTGCAGCCGCCTGCAGCCGCTGCCAAAGATCGCGGTTCTTGACCGGATCGCCGCCGGCGGTTTTCCAGCCGCGCCGGATCCAACTCGGCATCCATTCGGCGATGCCCTTCTGCACGTACTGCGAATCGGTGTGCAGCACCACCTCGCAGGGCGACTTCAGGGCTTCGAGCGCGGCGATGGCGGCAAACAGCTCCATCCGGTTGTTGGTGGTTTCCGGCTCGCCGCCGGAGAGTTCGCGCTCGTGCCCGCCGTGGCGCAGCAAGGCCGCCCAACCACCAGGACCGGGATTGCCGAGGCAAGCGCCATCGGTATGGATTTCCACTTGCTTCATGTCGAGCCCAGGCCCGCGTTCTGGGACATGCCCATTGCCGGCGCGGACCAGCGCAGCGGCGTCACACCGCCTTCGCGACGGCGGGCGATGCTGAGCCTTGCCGCACGCATGCCATCGATCCAACCGCCATGCTCCTCGGCCAGCGTAGCGGCGCCGTCACCCGGCAACCAGTACGGCCCCATCGGGCGCTGCCGCTCGACTTCGAGGCCGGCGCCATGCAGCTGTGTCGCCCAATCGCGAGCACCGCGCACGCGCAACGAGGTTCCGCCCCAGCTCAACCGCAGTGGGCTCCATGGCGACAGCGTCAGCAGCAAGAGGACCCCTTCGGGCTTGAGCACCCGCGCCAGTTCGGTAATCAAGGCCGAAGGCTGATCCGATGACTCCAGCACAAAAGCGGCGAATACCAACGACTGCGAGGCGGGCAGCAGCGGCAAGGCGGCGTCGGCGCAGCGCAATTCACCGGACCAACCGGTGCCGTTGCGATGCAGGCTGAGCACATTGGCCAGCAGATTGCCTGACAAGGTCGCCGACACCGCCGACGACGGCCGCAGGTACAGACCGTCGTGGCCGAACACCCGCATGATGTCGGGAATAGCCTCACGCTGCACCGACTCGACCAGACGGACGACGTCATCGCGCAGGAACCA
>DASUOA010000344.1:0-2021 GCA_036276895.1 Arenimonas sp.
TTTCCGCAGCGCACCTACGACATGACCAAGCGCAACGCGACCCAGTGCAAGCTGGTCGACGGCGGCGATGGCGTTCAGAACTGCGCCGAAGGCATTCCCTTCCCGATCCCGCAGAACGCCTACGAGGTGATCTGGAACCACAAACTCAAGTACAAGGGCCTGTCGGTTTCGAGCTACTCCAACTCGGTCACGCCAACTGCATCGGGTGCCTACTCGATCGTGAAGATTCGCGAGGAAATCCTGGGCCTGTACTACAAACAGGGCAACACCTCGGAGTCGATCAACAACATCCTGCTGTACTTCAAGCAGGAAGTGCTCGGCCCGGCGCGCCTCGCCGGCCAGGTGTTGCTGGTGCACGAGACCATGAACGCCAAGGCCGCGCCGCGTCAGGCCTGGGTCTACAACCCCGGCCAGCGTCGCGTCCGTCGCGCGCCCAACGTCGCCTACGACAATCCGGGTACCGCCTCCGACGGCCTGCGCACCAACGACATGACCGACATGTTCAACGGCGCCATGGACCGCTACACCTGGGAGCTCAAGGGCAAGAAGGAGATGCTGGTCCCGTACAACGCGTACAAGGCCGGCGGTCGCTACTCCAAGATCGCCGACCTGGTCAAAGCGGGCCACCTCAACCCCGACTTCATGCGCTACGAGCTGCACCGGGTGTGGGTGGTCGACGCCAAGCTGAAAGACGGCATGCGCCACATCAACAGCCGACGCACCTTCTACGTCGACGAGGACAGCTGGCAGATCCTGATGGTCGACCACTACGATGGCCAGGGCAATCTGTGGCGCTACTCCGATGCGCCATCGATCACCTACTACGAAGTGCCGACCTTCTGGTCGATCCTGGAAACCCACCACGACCTGAAGTCCGGCCGCTACATCACCGGCCTGCTCGACAACGAGGACAAGCCGCGCAACTTCGGCCACCAGAGCACTCCGGCGAACTACTCGCCGCAGAACCTGCGCACGGCAGGCGTGCGCTGATCGAGTTCCATGCTTCACCGCCGCGCCCGTAACGGGCGCGGCGGCTTTCCGGCCCCCGATTGCCGGGGGCGGCACGCAGGAGGGAATGCGATGCCCCGAGTCCCTGTGGTGCGCACCGGACTGTCCTGTCTGGCGCTCACGTTGGCGATGCTGATGCCGCTGGCGGCCGCGGCCGAAGATCCGGCCTTGAGCAACGCGGAGACTATGCCGCGCGCCAACCGTTCGTTGCTGCTTGATGTCGCGCCCTTGCCCAGTGGCTTTGTCGCCGTGGGCGAGCGTGGCCACGTGTTGCGTTCCGATGATGGCGTCGAGTGGCGGCAGCTGACGGTGCCGACGCGATCGACCCTGACGGCGGTGACCGTGCACGATGGCCAGGTTTGGGTGGTCGGCCATGATGGCGTCGTGCTGCACTCGCCCGATGGCGGCGACAGCTGGCAGCGTCGCCGCGCCGATCCGCGCGCGCCCGATTCCTACGACCCCAACCAGGGCCTGCCGCTGCTGGACGTTACCGTCCTCGGCAACGGCGAGGTGCTGGCGATCGGTGCCTACGCGCAGTTGCTGGCCAGTGCCGACAGCGGCGAGAGTTGGGAGTCGCGCGCGGCATTCCCGCATCCCGAAGCTGTGGAAGAAGCGGCCGAAGAGGGTGCCGCAGAAGCCGGTGCAGACTGGACTTTCGACGATGCCGATCTCGACCTTGAAGACGAGGCTGATCCGCATCTCAATGCCATCGCCCAGGCAGGCGACGGTGCCTTGGTCATCGCTGGCGAGCGCGGCGCGATCCTGCGTTCGCGCGATGGCGGACACAGTTGGGAACGTCTGTCGCTGCCCTACGAGGGCTCGATGTTCGGCGTGCTGGCTTGGGAGGGCGGGCACATCCTGGTGTTCGGCCTGCGCGGCAACGTGCTGGAGTCGCAGGACCTGGGCGACAGCTGGCGTGAGATCGATACCGGCATCACCGACAGCCTGATGGGCGGTCGGGCCCTGCCTGGCGGCGGTGCGATCCTTGTCGGCGCCAATGGCGCCGTACTGTA
>DASUOA010000345.1:0-7545 GCA_036276895.1 Arenimonas sp.
CCCTTGTGCTCGGCCGAGCCGACGAAGGTCGTGCCCGGCTCCAGCCAGTGCAGTCCCACCAGTGACAGCCAGCCATCCGGGCGCTGCAAGCGCGTTTCTCGCTGATGACGGAACTCGCGGATCTCGTGCTCGTAGGCAAGCCGCTGTGCCTTGGCCGCCGCCTCGGCCGCCGCGGCGGCCGCCGCTTCCTGTTCCGCCCGGTTGTCGCTGCATCCGCCCAGCATCGTCATCATCGCCAGTACCGCCAGTGTGTTGCGCATCGGTGATCCTCTAGCGTCCCCGCAGGAACAGTTTGTCCAATTCGGCCTTGCTCAGCTGCACCCAAGTCGGCCGGCCATGGTTGCATTGTCCGGAGCGCTCGGTCGCCTCCATGTCGCGCAGCAGCGCATTCATTTCGGCCACGGTCAGGCGCCGGTTGGCCCGCACCGAGGTATGACAGGCGAGCGTGGCCAGAAGTTCGTTGCGTGCCTCCTGCATCCGGCTGCTGCTGCCGTGCTCGCGCAGGTCAGTCAGGATATCGAGCAGCAAGGTACGCGGGTCGAGATCGGCCAGCAGGCTGGGCACGCTGCGCAGGCTGAGCGACTGCGGGCCACTGCGCCGCAGCTCGAAGCCCAAGGCCGCCAACGCCTCGCCGTGCTGCTCGGCGATGTCCGCCTCGCGCTCGGCCACGGACAGCGCCAAGGGCACCAGCAACGGCTGGCTGCGGATGCCCTCGCCGTCCTGCGCCGCCTTCAGCCGCTCGTAGGTGATGCGCTCGTGCGCGGCATGCATGTCGACCAGCACCAGCCCGTCAGCGTTCTCGGCCAGGATGAACACGCCATGTAGCTGCGCCAGCGCGAAGCCCAGTGGTGGCGCAGCGGTTTCATCAGGCGGCGGCAGTGGCGCCGCCGGTACGCCGGAGACATCCGGTGCCGCTGCAGTCGTGCTGCCGTACAGCGCCGCGTACGCGCCCAGACTTTCGCGCACCGGCAGACCGAGACCCGTCTGCAGCGGAGGCGGCGCCCAGCTGCGTGCGGGAACCGTGGGTGGACTCACAGCACTCGCCGCCACCGGCTGCGCACCCGCGCGCGTGGAAGCCAAAGCCTCATGCAGGGTGCGATACAGAAACTCATGCACCAGCCGGCCATCACGGAAACGCACCTCATGCTTGGCCGGATGCACGTTGACGTCGACCCGGCGCGGATCGATACCCAGAAACAGCACGAAGCTCGGGTGCCGGCCATGAAACAGCACATCGGCATACGCTTGACGCACCGCGTGAGCGACCGTGCGATCGCGTACCGCACGACCATTGACGTAGAAAAACTGCTGATCGCTGCTGGAGCGCGCCGCCGTTGGCAATCCAACCCAGCCGCGCAACTGCAGGCCGGCGGCCTCATGCGCAACCTGCAAGCACTGCGCGGTGAAGTCGGCGCCCAAGGCCTCGGCGACGCGCTGCAACTGCTCGCCATCGGCGCGCACCGGCCGATAGTGCTTGCTGGTGCGGCCGTTGTGGCGCAGCAGCAGCTCGACCTCGGGGCGGGCAATCGCCAGCGAGCGCAACCAATCTTCGACATGGCCGAGCTCGGTGCGCTCGGCGCGCAGGAAGCGGCGGCGCGCCGGCACGTTGAAGAACAGCTCGCGCACCTCGACCGTGGTCCCCGGCGGATGCGATGCCGGCTCGACGCTGCCGATGCGACCGCCATCGATTTCCAAACGACTGCCGTGGCTCGCTGCAGGCGTGCGCGAAGCGAGCGCAAAGCGGCTGACCGAAGCGATCGACGGCAAGGCCTCGCCGCGGAAGCCGAGCGTGCCAACCTGCTCGAGATCATCGAGCGAGGCGATCTTGCTAGTCGCGTGGCGCGACACCGCCAAGGGCAATTCATCAGGCGGAATGCCGCCGCCATCGTCGCGGATGCGGATCAGGCGGATGCCGCCTTCTTCGAGATCGATCTCGACCTTGCCAGCACCGGCGTCCAGCGCGTTC
This sequence comes from Arenimonas sp., assembly GCA_036276895.1. Classification (GTDB taxonomy): domain Bacteria; phylum Pseudomonadota; class Gammaproteobacteria; order Xanthomonadales; family Xanthomonadaceae; genus Arenimonas. Next base: position 1,967 of record DASUOA010000345.1, read on the forward strand.
TCGACCAGCTCCTTGACCACCGATGCCGGCCGCTCGACCACCTCGCCGGCAGCTATCTGGTTAATCAGGACTTCGGGAAGCGGTCGGATCGGCACTGCGCGCGGACTTTCAGGGGGCCCGCGATGATAGCAGCGTGCCGCGCGATTACCTCGGTGCAGCCGCGACCGGGATGGTCAGGCGCTCGCCGACCTTGAGAATATCGCCGTGGATGCCGTTGGCCTGACGGATCGAGGCCATCGGCACACCGTGACGTGCGGCGATCAGGCTCAGCGTTTCGCCGCGGCTGACCACGTGCAGGCGATTGCCGGGCAGCTGCCCCTGTCGCGCCGCGTACCAGGTTCCCGGTGGCGCCTGCATGGCGAAATAGTTGCGGACGCCGCCAACGATCGCGGTCGCCAGACGCTGGCGGTGCTTGGGATCGCTGAGCTTGGCTTCTTCCGAGGGGTTGGAGATGAAGCCGGTCTCGACCAGCATCGACGGTACATCGGGCGAGCGCAGTACCACGAAGTTGGCGCGTTCGACCTGCGGCTTGTGGGTCTTGCCGACACGGGTCATCTCGGCCAGCACCTGGTTGGCGACATCGTCGGAGATACGCATCGTGGCGTTCTGCGACAGGTCGAGCAGCACCGCGGCGAGGTTCTTGTCGCGGGTGAGGTCGAGCTCGACACCGCCGACCAGATCGGCGGCGTTTTCCTTGTCGGCCAGCCAGCGCGCGGCCTCCGAAGAGGCGCCTCGCAAGGACAGCACGTACACCGAGGCGCCGGCGGCGGAACGGTTGTGCGCGGCATCGGCGTGAATGGAAATGAACAGGTCGGCCTGCGCCGCACGTGCGCGCATATAGCGCTGCTGCAGCGGGATGAATTCGTCGCGGTCGCGGATCAGCACCGCCTGCATGCCCGGGTCGGCATTGATCTGCCGCGCCAGCTCGCGGGCAGTGGCGAGAGTGAGGTCCTTCTCGCGCTTGCCGCTGGGGCCCAGCGCGCCGGGATCCTTGCCACCGTGGCCGGCGTCGACGGCGACGATCAGTTTGCGTTCGCCACTGCCGAGCACGTCCTGCACGGTCTTGGGCGCCGACGCGGCAGCCTTGTCGGCGCCGAGCAGCTCCAGCACCAGCCGGGTTTGCGCACCCACGCGCTCGATCTGGCTGCGCGGGCGAACCGCCGCTGCAAGGTCAAAGACGATGCGCAGGTCATTGTCGGCAGGCTTGCCGGTGCGCACGTCGAGCACCACGCCATTGGGGCCAGGCGCCTTGAAGCTAGCCGCCAAGGCGGAGCCACGCAGGTCGACTACGAGACGGTCGGGGTTGGCAAGGGTGAACACCTTGTAGTCGACGGCGCCGTTGAGTTCGAGCACCGCGCGGGTTGATTCCTGCGCTTCCTGCACACTCAAACGCTGTAGCTGCGCGGCCTGCGCCGACGCGACCCACCCGCCGGAGGCGGCCAGCAGGAGGCTCAGTGCCATGGCATTCGGGCGGATCATGGGCGGATTGAAGCACCGCGGAGCCGCATTTGCAACACTTTTTCTTTGTGAATCCGACACCTGGAACAACTATCTCGGATTCTCCAAAGAAAGTTGCCGCAAACCGGACTCTTCCCGTAACCGCTGCAGCCAGTCGCGCCCCGTCGGCGTGCCAGCGCCAAGCATTGCCGCCCGGCCCGGGTCGGCCTGCTGCAGCGAGACATCCAAATCAGCCGGCGGCAATGCGCCGATCCCGCGTTCCGGCCATTCGACCAGCCACAACACCGCTTCAGCAGCCAGCTCGTCGAGCCCGAGGAAATCCAGCTCGGCGCCATCGGCGATCCGGTACAGGTCGAGATGGGCCGCCTCGCCCTCTGCCAATGGGTAGCGTTCGATCAGGGTGTAGGTCGGGCTCTTGATCGCGCCGGACACGCCGAGCGCCCGCAACAGTGCGCGCGCCAGCGTCGACTTGCCGGCTCCCAGGTCGCCACGCAGGTAGATCACCGCCCGCGATGGCCGGGTGGCGGCCAGCACCTGCGCCAGCGCTTCAGTGGCGTCCGGATCGGGCAGCCTCAGTTTCATGCCGGGTTCGCCAAGCGACGCAAATGCGGAAACAGATCCGAAGGCAGCAGCCCGCGCTCGCCATCGATGCGCGCGGCAGCGTCTCCGGCGGCGCCATGCAGCAGCGCGCCCGCCACCGCCGCTTCGAAACTGCCGAGGTGCTGCGCCTGCAGCGCGGCGATCACTCCGGTGAGCACGTCGCCCATGCCGCCGGCCGCCATGCCCGGATTGCCCGCCCCGATCACCACCGGCACCTCGCCAGGCGCCCCGACCAAGGTGCCGGCGCCCTTGAGCACCACAACGCACTGGTAGCGTTCGACCATCGCCGCTAGCGCGGCGAAGCGGTCCTTCTGCACGCTTTGGTTGTCGGAGCCGAGCAAGCGCGCAGCTTCGCCTGGATGCGGTGTCAGCGTCGCCAGCGGCACCGGTCGCGGGCTTTCCGCCAGCAGGTTCAGCGCGTCGGCATCGAGGATGGCCGGGCGCCCACTGGCCAGCGCAGCATCAAGCAGCGAGCGCCCCCAGTCGCCGGTGCCGAGGCCCGGCCCGACCGCCAACACGCTGGCGCGCTCGAGCAGAGGCTGCAGCGCCGCGGCATCTTCGACGGCATGCGTCATCGCTTCCGGACGCGCCGCCACCAATGCCGCGACTCCGGATTTTCGGGTCGCCACGGATGCCAGGCCCACGCCGGTACGCAACGCCGCTTCCGCACATAGCCGCACCGCGCCGCCCATGCCGATCTCGCCACCGATGCACAGCACATGGCCATACTCGCCCTTGTGCGCATTGGGATGACGCGGCGAAAGCCAGCGCAGCAGGCTGCCGGGCCGCGCCAGCCAGGCTTCGGCGGGAAACTGCGCCAGCCAGTCTTCCGGCAGGCCCAAGGATGCTAGTTGCCAATCGCCGGTGTGGTCACGTGCCTGCCCGGTGTGCAGGCCGCGCTTGCCAGCGATGAAACTGACCGTCGCAGTGGCGCGGATCGCCGTACCCAACGCGCAGCCGCGATCGGCATCGAGACCGGACGGCACGTCCAAGGCCAGCACCGGCAGGCGACTGGCATTGATGCGCTCGATCAGCGACTCGGCCAGGCCGACCGTCTTGCGACTGAGGCCGATGCCGTAGATCGAATCCACCCACAACTCTACCTGGGGCAGCTCGAAGTCGAACACCTTGCGCGTACCGCGCGCCGCCTTCCAGTCACGCGCGGCCTGCCTCGCCTCGGCCGGCTTGGGCTCGGCGCCGCTGAGCGTCACCACCTGCACCTCAAGCCCGGCCTGTTGCGCCAAGCGCGCCAGCACGTAGCCATCGCCACCGTTGTTGCCCGGCCCACAGGCAACGCCGATGCGCGTGACCCGCGGCCAGCGCTGGCGCAGTATCTCGAAGGCGGCTGCACCGGCGCGCTCCATCAGCGCATGGGTGTCGATGCCGAGCTCATCCGCGGCAGCGGGGTCGATGCGGCGCATGCTGGCGGGGCGGTACAGCGGCAGCAGGTCGTTCATCTGCGGATTCTATACTTGCCGCCATGCATGACTTTGCCGCTCTCGCCGATGAGATCAAAGACTGGGGGCGCGAGCTGGGCTTCCAGCAGGTCGGAATCGCCGGCCTCGAGCTCGACGAGGATGCCGCCCATCTGCGTGACTGGCTGGCTCAGGGCCAGCACGGCCGTATGGACTACATGCAGCGCCACGGCGAGCTGCGCGCTCGACCGGCCGAGCTGGTACCCGGCACGCTGCGGGTGATTTCGGTGCGCATGGACTACGGGCAAAAGGACGACGATGCCGCGTGGGCGACGCTCGACGACGGCGAGCGCGCCTATGTCGCCCGCTACGCCCTGGGCCGCGATTACCACAAGGTGCTGCGCAACCGCCTACAGAAACTGGCGGAACGCATCACCACGCACATCGGTCCGTTTGGCTACCGCGCCTTCACCGATTCGGCGCCGGTACTCGAACGCGCACTGGCACGCAACGCCAGCCTGGGCTGGATCGGCAAGCACAGCTGCCTGATCAACCGCAGCGCCGGCAGCTGGTTCTTCCTCGGCGAATTGTTCACCGACCTGCCGCTGCCGGTCGACTCACCGACGACGCCGCACTGCGGCACCTGCACGCGCTGCATCGACATCTGCCCGACCGGCGCCATCGTCGCGCCCTACCGCGTCGACGCGCGGCGCTGCATCAGCTATCTCACCATCGAACTGCGCGAAGCGATTCCCGAGGACCTGCGCCCGCTGATCGGCAACCGCATCTTCGGTTGCGACGACTGCCAGCTGGTCTGCCCCTGGAACAAGTTCGCCAAGCGCAGCGATGAGCCGGACTTCCGCGTCCGCAACGGCTTGGACCGCGCGACGCTGGCCGATCTGTTCGCCTGGAGCGAAGCGGAATTCCTGCAGCGCACCGAAGGCTCGGCGATCCGCCGCACCGGCTACGAGGGCTGGCTGCGCAACATCGCGGTGGCGCTGGGCAATACAGCGACGACGCAGGACGTCATCACCGCATTGCAATCGCGCGCCGCACATCCCAGCGCACTGGTGCGCGAGCATGTGGCCTGGGCGTTGGAGCAACACCGCCAGCGCGGCGCCACCACTGACTGAAGCGTCAGCGCCGCGTGCGGAATTCGGCGATCAACGCCGCCGTCACCGGGTCATCGATGCCGACATCATGGCCATTCTCCAGCGAGGGCAGCAGATGCGTCGCCAGCTGTTTGCCACGCTCCACGCCCCATTGGTCGAAGGGATTGATGCCCCAGAGCACGCCAAGCAGATAGACGCTGTGCTCGTACAAAGCCAGCAGCGCGCCGAGCGTTTCCGGCGTCAGGGCATCGAGCAGCAGCATCGTCGACGGTCGCCCACCCGGATGGCGACGCTGCGGATCGGGGTCGTCATGGCCATTGGCCAACGCCTCGGCCTGTGCCAGCAGGTTGGCCAGCAGTACACGATGGCTCTCGGCATAGCCATGCGCCGGCCGCAGCACGCCGACGAAATCGGCGGCCACGCGCTCAGAACCCTGGTGCAGCGCCTGGAAGAAGCTGTGCTGCGCGCTGGTACCGACGCTGCCCCAGAGCAGCGGCACTGTCGGTACTGGCACGGTGCTGCCGTCGTTGCGCACCGACTTGCCCAGGCTCTCCATCACCAGTTGCTGCAGGTAGTCCGGCAGCAGCGCCAAGCGCTGGTCGTAGGGCAGCACGGCGTGCGTATGCAGATCGAGGCCGTTGCGATTCCACAGCAACGTCAACGCGTGACGCACCGCCAGATTGTCGGCGGGAGCGGCATCGAGCACGTGCGCATCCATCTCCGCGCCGCCCGCCAGCAGTCGCTCGAAGCCTTCCATACCGATCGCCAGCGCCAGCGGGAACCCCACCGCCGACCACAGCGAGAAACGCCCACCCACCCAATCCCACATCGGCAGCACGCGATCGGCCGGCACGCCGAAGGCCTCGGCGGCGGCCACATTGGCGCTGACGGCGTACAAGCGGCCACGACCGCCCAGCCAGTCACGCAGGATGTGGCCGTTGAGCAGCGTCTCCTGGGTGCCGAAACTCTTGGACACCAGCAGCACCGCGGTGCG
>DASUOA010000346.1:0-5399 GCA_036276895.1 Arenimonas sp.
AGCTGCTGGCGCACGTCGGCGACGCGCGCGAAGGCACTGACGATCAGCGACACCGGCGACACCGATTTCTGCGCGCCTTCGGCACTCGCCCACGCGGCCTGCATCGACAACGAGTCCTTGCCGACCGGAATGCTGATGTCGAGCTCGGGACAAAGCTCCATGCCCACCGCTTTCACCGCATCGAACAGCAGCGCGTCTTCGCCATCGAAACCGGCGGCGGCCATCCAGTTCGCCGACAACTTCACTTCCGACAGCGACGCGACCGGCGCCGCGGCGAGGTTGGTCAGCGCTTCGCCGACCGCCATCCGCGCCGAGGCGGCGGCATCGATCAGCGCCAGCGGCGTGCGCTCGCCCATCGCCATCGCTTCGCCGGCATAGCCGTGGAAGTCGGCCAACGTGATCGCGCAGTCGGCCAGCGGCAGCTGCCAGGGGCCGACCATCTGGTCGCGCGCGGTCAGGCCGCCGACGCTGCGATCGCCGATGGTGACCAGGAAGTTCTTGGCGGCGACGGTCGGATGCGCGAGCACGCGCAGGCCGGCCTCGCGCAGGTCGAGCGCCTTGCTGTCGAGACGCGGCCAAATCGACGGCGCCGGATGTCGGGTGTCACGCTGCATCTTCGGCGACTTGCCGAACAGCACGTCCATCGGGATATCGATCGACCAGTCGCGCGCGTCCTTGGCCGTTTCCGGCGTGGCTCCGTAGCCCACCAGCAGGCGCTGCTCGGCCGTCGCAAAACCGACCACCGCAAACGGACAGCGCTCGCGTGCGCAGATTGCCTCAAACTCCGGCAGCCGCTCGGCGGCCACACCAAGCACGTAGCGCTCCTGCGATTCGTTCGACCACAGTTGCATCGGCGATAGCGACGGGTCGTCGCAGGGCACCTTGGAAAGGTCGATCACGCCGCCGACATCGCTGTCGTGCAGCAACTCGGGAATCGCGTTGGACAAGCCGCCGGCACCGACGTCGTGCATGAAGCGGATCGGGTTGTCGTCACCCAAGGTGACGCAGCGGTCGACCACTTCCTGGCAGCGACGCTCCATCTCCGGGTTGTCGCGCTGCACCGAGGCGAAGTCGAGGTCTTCCGAACTCTGTCCGGAGGCGACCGACGAAGCAGCACCGCCGCCGAGGCCGATCAGCATCGCCGGGCCGCCGAGCACGATCACCGCATCGCCCGGGCGCAAGGTCTGCTTGGCGACCTGCACGCGGTCGATCGCGCCGAGACCGCCGGCGAGCATGATCGGCTTGTCGTAGGCGCGGGTCAGGCCCGGCGTCTCCGTCGCGAGCTCGAAGCTGCGGAAGTAGCCGGCGAGGTTCGGACGGCCGAATTCGTTGTTGAACGCCGCACCGCCGATCGGACCATCGAGCATGATCTCCAGCGCCGAGGCCATGCGCGGGTTGAGCGGACGCTCCGATTCGAACGGCTGCGGCAGGGTCGGGATACGCAGATGCGAGACTGAGAAGCCGGTCAGGCCAGCCTTGGGCTTGCCGCCGCGGCCCGTGGCGCCCTCGTCGCGGATCTCGCCACCGGCGCCGGTGGCGGCACCCGGGAAAGGCGCGATCGCGGTCGGATGGTTGTGCGTTTCGACCTTGATCGCGAAGGCGGAGGGCTGCAGTGCTTCGACGCGGAATTCGTGCGTGAGCGGATCCGGGCGGAAGCGGCAGGCGTCGAAGCCCTCGACCACCGCTGCGTTGTCCTTGTACGCGCTCAGCGTGTACTGCGGCGACTCGGCGTGGGTGTTCTTGATCATGCGGAACAGCGACAGCGGCTGTGGCTCGCCGTCGATGGTCCAGTCGGCATTGAAGATCTTGTGCCGGCAATGCTCGGAGTTGGCCTGCGCGAACATCATCAGCTCGGCATCCGACGGCTCGCGGTCGAGCTCGCCGTAACGCTGTTGCAGGTACTCGATCTCGTCGGTCGACAAGGCCAGGCCCAGGCGCTGGTTGGCTTCGGCCAGCCGCCCCAGCGGCACCCGCTCCAGCGCACCGGCCGGCAAGGCCGCGAACAGCTGCTCGGCGGCTTCGCGGCTGTCGAGCAGCGACTGCGTCATCGGGTCGTGCAGCACCCGCGCCAGCTGCAGCCAGCGCGAATCATCGGCGGCCGGCAGGCCGGCGAGGTCGAGCCGGAGGCCGCGCTCGACGCGCACCACCGGTAGGCCGGCGCCGCGCAGGATCTCGGTCGCCTTGCTGGCCCAGGGCGACAGGGTTCCCAGTCGCGGCGTGACAAAACGCGAATCGCCATCCGCGGCGCGCTCGGCGGCCGCCGGGCAACCTTCCAGCAGGCGCCCCAGCACCGCCACATCGGGCTGCGTGCCGGCTTCGGGCTGGACAAAGTACAGATGCCAGGCACCCTGGAGTTGCACGCCGTCGACGATCTGCTGCAGACGGGCCTGAAGGCGTTCGCGCCGAAACGGCGACAGGGCCGGCAGGCCCTCTAGGACGATCATGTCCGCGGATTTCCGTTAAAACGGGGCGGCGATTGTAAACCACCGGGCCGCCTGGCGGCCCGGCGGGGCCACCCGTCAGCGGGCCGCGGCGACCGCCTCGACCGGGGTTTCGCTACCGCGCGCCGCGATTTCTTCGAGGCGGGCCAGCAGTTGCTTGGGTTCGACATAGCCGCCGACATGGCTGCCATCCGCTGCATACATCGCCGGGGTGCCATCGACACCGACCTTGCGGCCGAGGTCGTAGTCCATGCTGACCGAGTTGGCGCAGGTCTTGGCCGTGATCTCGCCGCCGGCCTTGGCATTGGTCAGCGCCTCTTGCTTGTCATCGGCGCACCAGACGCTAACTGCCTTGTCCCAGGACTCCGAGCCGCTGCCGGCGCGCGGGAAGAATAGGTATTCGACAGCGATGCCAGCATCGTTGAACTCGCCGATGTGCTGGTGCAACTTGCGGCAGTAGCCGCAGTCGATGTCGGTGAAAACGGTGACGCGGTGCTTGACCTGCTCCGGCGCGAACACGATGCGGCGCTCGGCGCCGACCTTGGCCAAGGCCTCGGCGCGCAGGCTGGCCATGCCGCGGTCGGTGATGTTCTCGCGGGTGGCGACATCGATCAGGGTGCCTTGCAGCAGCAGCTTGCCGTCGTTCGAGACGTAGATCGCGCGGCCCGACACCGCGACCTCGGCGAAGCCGGGAATTTCAGAGACGCGGATCCGGTCGATCTCGATGCCCGGCGCCAGGCCCTCGAGCGCCGCGCGGACCGCCGCTTCATCGAGCGACGCAACGCTGGCGGGCTTGCCGGCGACCGCAGCCTTGACCGGGCTGCTGGCGGCGGGCTTGTCCGCGGCGCAGGCGGTCAGGCTGAGGGCGGTGGCGAGGGCAAGCGTCAGGGCGCGAGACATGGTCATTTCCATCATGGGTTGGCGAGTCCGACCGCCCGGCGGGCGGAAAGTTCGCGATTCTACGCTCTCGGGTGATGCTGCTGGTGCAGGCGCTTGAGCCCCTCGCGGGCGACCAGGGTGTAGATCTGGGTGGTCGAGAGCGAACTGTGGCCAAGCAGCATCTGCAGCGCGCGCAGGTCGGCGCCGTGGTTGAGCAGGTGGGTGGCAAAGCTGTGGCGCAGGCCGTGCGGGCTGACCTTGCCAGGGTCGATGCCGGCGCGCACGGCCAGTTGTTTGAGCAAGGCCCAGAATTGCTGCCGGCTCAGGGCCTGGCCGCGGCGGGTCAGAAACAGCGGTGCCAGGCTGCGCCTTCCGGCCAGCAGCGGGCGTGCTTCAGCGAGATAGCGCTCCAGCCAGTGCTGGGCTTCTGCACCCAGGGGCACCAGGCGCTCCTTGCTGCCCTTGCCCATCACCCGCAGCACGCCCTGGCGCAGGTTGAGCGCGGCGCTGGGCAGATCGACCAGTTCGCTGACGCGCAGACCGGTGGCGTACATCAGCTCCAGCATGGCGCGGTCGCGCAAACCGTGCGGCTGGTCGAGATCCGGTGCCTGCAGCAGCGCCTCGACATCCGACTCCGACAAGGCCTTGGGCAGGCTGCGGCCGAGGCGCGGCAGTTCCAGCAAGGTGGTGGGATCGCCGCCCACCCGTCCGATCCGTAACAGCTGTGCGTAAAAGGCACGCAATGACGACAGCAGCCGGGCGTTGCTGCGCGGCGCGTAGCCGGCCTGGCTGCGCTCGGCGAGGTAGGCGAACAGCTGCGCACGATCGACCGCCAGCAATCCCCCGGCGCCCGGAGGCAACCAGCGCGCCAGGCCTTCAAGATCACGCCGGTAGCTCGCCAGGGTCGCCTTGGCAACGCCGGATTCCGCCCACAAACGCTCGCAGAAACCGGCGATCTCGGCGGCATCAGCGGCAGGCAGCGGCGGCAGCGCCTGCGCGCGTTGGCGGCGCTCGGCGGGAGTCTTGAGCATCGTGCAAGCTTAGCCTCGCCAGCCGCTGGCCGCTGCTATGCTGCGCGCCCGCATGGACACCGCCTCCGCCCCCACCGCTGCCCGCCCCGCCCATCTGGGCTGGCGCCTGCTGGCACTGCTCTACGACACTTTGCCGGCGCTGGCGCTGTGGTTCCTCGGCGCCGCGGTCATGCTGGCCTTGACCTTCGGCCGCACTGTGGCGCCCGGCAGTATCGAGGCGTGGATGGAACTGCTGTGGTTGTGGCTGCTGACCGGCGCCTATGCGGTGATTTCTTGGCGGCTGGGCGGCCAGACCCTCGGCATGCGCCCATGGCGTTTGCGTGTCACCGATGCGCAGGGACAGCGCGCCAGCTGGTCGGCACTGTGCCTGCGCTACGCGGTAGCGACGGTATCGCTGGCGGCCTTCGGACTGGGCCTGCTGTGGTCGCTGATCGACCGCCAGCACCGCAGCTGGCACGACCTCGCCAGCGGCACCCTGATGGTGCGCATGGACCCGAGCCGCTAGCGTGCGCGGCGGGCGGGGGTAAGCGCTCCACCGCCCCCGGCGCGGCCGAACTCGGGCTTCGCCCTCGGACAGCGGCCGCTTGGGCTGCGGTTGCGCGCTTACCCCCGCCCGCCGCGCGCGCTAGCTCCGCCGCGCGAACAATCCCCAACTCAAGCCCAGCACCAGCAGCGGCGGCAACGCATGCGCCAGGCGCACGTCAAAGCGGTAGACCTCGGCCAGACTCGCGAACAGTCGCTGCGCCAGCAAAAAGCCGATGCCGAGCACGATGCCGATGAACAGCCGTTTGCCGAAACCGCCGGAGCGCAGCGAACCGAATGCGAACGGCAACGCCGCCAAACACAAGGCCAGCACGTTCAGCGGATAGAACCAGCGTGCCCAGTAGGCATTGTCGAAAGCCGCAGAATCGAGCGCATTGCGGCGCAGGTATTCGATGTTGTCGCTCAACTCGGCGGCGCTGAGATAGCGCGGCCGCGCCACCGCCGCGGCCACCACCTTCGGTTCCAATCGCGACTCCCACCGTTCCTCGGCCAGCGTCTCGGTGAC
>DASUOA010000347.1:0-4561 GCA_036276895.1 Arenimonas sp.
GGCGTCCGTGCTTCACGCGCTGCCTGCTCCAGCAACATCCACTGCGCCGCGCGGCTGTTGCCGGACAGCTCTGACGCGCCGGCGCCGAGGTCGACGAACAGCAGCCGGCGATCGGCCAAAGGCGCTTCGAACCCGCCATCGAGCCTGGCCACGCCGCCCTGGCCGCCGACCAGGCTGCCGCCGGGCACGCTGCTGGCGCCGAGCACGGTGAAGCCCAGGCCTTCGGTACGCACCACCGGGATCAGCATCGAGCGTGGGTTGAACGCCAAGGTGACATCGAACTCCGGCCGCATCTGCGCGATCAGGCCCGATTCCGGCAGGCCCAGCGTCAGCGCGCCATCGACGGTGGGCTGTTCGCCCGAGACTTCTTCGAGCCCGATGGCGGTGATGCCGGCGAACAGCGCCGGCGTCAGCGCGCGGCCCTTGGCATCGATGCTGGCGATGCCCTCCGGTGCGTCGAGCCTGGCGCCAACGGCAGCGATGCGACCGTCGCGAACCAGCACATCGCCGTTGTCGATGCGCCCCGCGCTGGTGCCCGTGTGCACCGTGGCATTGCGGATCAGCACATCCTGGGCGGCGGCATGGCCGAACGCGGTGGCGAGGGCGAGGGAAAGCAGCAGTCGCTTCACGGGGTAGCCTCCATGCCGAGCATGAAATCGGAAACCGGTTGCCGTGCCGGGTCGGCACGATCGTAAAGTCGGGCGCCGTCGACATAGACACGCTCGGCCTTGGCGTAGACGCTGAAGGGATTGCCGCTCCACAACACGACGTCGGCCATCTTGCCCGGCTCCAAGGTGCCGGTCTGCGCCTCGATGCCGAGCGAACGCGCGGCATTGCGGGTCAGCCAGGTGATGGCGCGCTCCGGCGCGATGTCAATGCCGGCACGACCGGCGCGCACCATGACCTTCGCCGCTTCCTGGTTGAGTCGCTGGATGCCTTCCTGTGAATCGGAATGGACGATGGCGCAGCCGTTCTTGGGCCGGTCGACCAGGGCGATGTTTTCCTGGATGGCGTCCAGCGCTTCCATCTTGAAGCCCCACCAGTCGGCCCACAGCGCACCGCAGATGCCGGCCTCGGCGAGCTGGTCGGCGAGCTTGTAGGCCTCCACGCCATGATGGAAGGCGGCGATCTTGAAGCCGAATTCCCTGGCGAGGTCGATCATGATCGCCATCTCGTCGGCGCGGTAGCAGTGGATATGCACCTGCACCTCGCCTTCCATCGCCGCCGCCAGCGTCTCCAGACGCAGATCGCGCTTGGGCGCCTCGCCCTTGGGCTTGCCGGTCTTGCGATCAACGTCCGACTGGTACTTCTTCCAGCTCTCCTGATAGGCCTTGGCCTCGTCGAAGGCGCCGCGATAGCCGGCGACATTGCCCATCCGCGTCATCGGCGAGCCGCCCTTGCCGCCGTAGACGCGCTTGGGATTCTCGCCGCAGGCCATCTTCAGCCCGTGCGGCGCGCCGGGGAATTTCATCGCCTGCATCGTCGTCGCCGCGACATTCTTCAAGGTCACGCCGCGACCGCCGATCAGGTTGGCCGAGCCGGGCAGGATCTGCATCGTCGTAACGCCACCGGCGAGCGCCGTGGCAAAGCCGGGATCCTGCGGCCAGACGCCGTGTTCGGCCCAGACCTGGGCGGTCACCGGGTCGCTCATCTCGTTGCCGTCCTGGTGCGCCGAGACGCCGGGGCTGGCATAGACGCCGAGGTGCGAGTGCACGTCGATCAAGCCGGGCGTGACCCACTTGCCGCTGGCGTCGATGGTGTCGGCGCCGGCCGGTGCCGACAGGCCTTGGCCCACCGCCTTGATCCGACCGCCCTCGAGCAGCACGTCAGCGCCGTCGAGGCGCTCGCCGGTGCCGGTCAGCACGGTGGCGTTGCGGATCAACACCGGCGCCTCGCCGATGGCGCGGTAGGTGCTCGGGTAGGGATCGGTGGAAGCGGCAGCGGGGCCGATCAGGGCGGCCGACAGTGCGGCGGCAAGCAGCAGTCGTCTCATGCGCAAGCTCCAAGGGGGAACCGGCACCCTAGCCGTCGCCGCGGGGCTTGCCAAGGGTGACCAAGGTCATGAGCGTGTGACCGCCATGGCAGAATGCCGCGAACAACGGAGACGGCGATGAAGGACAAGCACGAGATCGTCAGCAACTGGCTGCCGCGCTACACCGGCGTGGCCCTGCCGGACTTCGGCCAGCACATCCTGCTGACCAACTTCGGTGGCTATCTCGACACGTTCGCGCGCCTGACCGGGGCGTCGGTGGTAGGCCGCGACAAGCCGATGCCCTCGGCCACCGTTGACGGCATCACCATGATCAATTTCGGCATGGGCAGCGCCAACGCGGCGACGGTGATGGACTTGCTGACCGCGCTGCCGGCCAAGGCGGTGCTGTTCCTCGGCAAGTGCGGCGGGCTCAAGCGCAAGAACAATCTTGGCGACCTGATCCTGCCGATCGCGGCGATCCGTGGCGAGGGCACCAGCAATGACTACCTGCTGCCGGAAGTGCCGGCGTTGCCGGCGTTCGAGCTGCAGCGCGCGGTCTCGACCATGATCCGCGACCTCGAACACGACTACTGGACCGGCACGGTGTACACCACCAACCGCCGCGTCTGGGAGCACGATGATGAGTTCAAGGCCTACCTGCGCAGGACCCGCTGCATGGCAATCGATATGGAAACGGCGACGGTGTTCGCCGCCGGCTTTGCCAATCGCATTCCGTCCGGCGCGCTGTTGCTGGTGTCGGACCAACCGATGGTGCCCGAAGGCATCAAGACCGAAGCCTCGGATCGCAAGGTCACCGAGCACTTCGTGGAAAACCACATCCAGATCGGCATCGAGGCGCTGCGTTTGATCCGGCGCCACGGCAAATCAGTGCGGCACCTGCGCTTCGACGAGTGATCGCTACCAGTTGAAGACGACGCTGATCACGTCCGGCGTCGGCTTGCCCTCGGAAAAGCGCACGGTGCATTCGAGCACCTGTTTGGCTTCGGTGGCGAGGCCCGGCTCGACCACCAGCGGCGCCTTGAGGAACTGGGTGCCGTCGCCGACCTCTTTCAGGCTTGCGGCGAGGGTCTCGGTGTCGAGTTCGTAGGACTTGCCGTCCAGCTGTGCCTTGGCGGCGGCATCGCAGGCGCTGGCGGCGAGGCTGTTGCGGTCGCTGCCGCCGCTGTCGGCAGCGCAAGCGGCGAGTAGGAGGCTGGCAGTCACGACGGGAATCAGGCGCATGGCGGGGGCTCCATCCGGATTCGCGCGGCAATCCGCCGCTGCCTGCACGTTAGCGCAAATACTCTAGAGGCGCCACGAGGCTGGTGTGACGCGCTCGGCGGTGCCGCACGCTCAGTAGCGCGGCACCTTGGGATCGATCTCGCGTGACCAGGCGTCGATGCCGCCTTCGACGTTGTACAGGTCGTGGAAGCCGAGCCCGCGGAAGTACTCGGCCGCCTGCCGGCTGGAGTTGCCGTGGTGGCAGAGGAAGGCCAGCGGCACATCCTTGGGTAGGGCTTCGAGGCGTTCGCGGCTGTCTTCGTCGAGCACTTCGTGTGGTTGCGGGAAGGGGGCGAAGGCACGCGCATCGCTGGGGCGGATGTCAATGACGTCGATGCTGCCGGCGATGATGCGGTCGTGCAGGTCCTGCACGCTGATCGCTTTCACCGCGGCCGGAGCGTTGGGATTGTCGATGGCGAGACCAGCGCCGCGCATGTCTTCGACCCAGTCGATGCGGATGCCGTTGGCGCGCGGGGCGCTGGCAAGGTCGAGGTGGAAGCGGATGCCGCTGGCTTCGGCGACGATTTCCTGGCCGCTGACCGGGCCGATCTGGAACTGGCTGTTGAAGCGCGGGTCGACGGAAAGGTGCAGGCCGTGGCCGGGTTCGAGGTTGGCCAGGGCGCGGTGGATGGCTTCGGCGGCTTTGTCGGTGACGTGCAGGGTCGGCGGGGTGCGGTCGGGCGCGGCGAGGCCGAGCAGTTCGTGCAGTTCGCCGCTGTTGAGCAGTTGTTCGATGATGTCGCTGCCGCCGACCAGTTCGCCGCCGATGTAAAGCTGGGGGATGGTCGGCCATTGGCCGTATTCCTTGATGCCCTCGCGGATTTCCGGGTCGGAGAGCACGTCGACGTGGACGTAGGAGTCGACCAGGCCGCCGAGGATGCCGACTGCCTTGGCGGAGAAGCCGCAGCGCGGGGCGCTGGGGTCGCCTTTCATGAACAGCACGATGTGGTGCGAGGCGAGGGTGTCTTCGATGCGCGAGCGCAGTTCGGGGGAAAGCGGCATGACGGACTCCGGTGTGATGCCGCGCATTCTAGCGGCTGCGAGGTGAAGCGAGGCTTGATCTGCGTCTAGCGCAACAGCGCGGCGCGTGCGATCGGCAACGCGAGCTGCATCCACTCGCGGTAGAGCTTTGCCGATGGATGCAAGCCGTCATCGGCGAGCATCTCGACTTCGCCGCCGCGTGCGCGACTGACCTCCGCGATGTCGACGAAGGCGGCGCCGTGCGCGGCACAGATGTCGGCGGCGGCAGCATTGAACGCGTCGAGTTCGGCGGCGATCTGTTGTCGGTCGCGGCCATTCTGGATGGCG
>DASUOA010000348.1:0-3657 GCA_036276895.1 Arenimonas sp.
TCGCGATCAGGTAGTAACGCACGTCGAACTGCATGCGCGCGTCCTCGAAGGCCTCGAAGCCGCACTCGTAGGGCGAGAGCTTCTCGGCCTCCGGGCGGCGCGGACCGAGCAGGCCGCCGAGCACCATCAGTACGATGCCGAGTCCGGTCGATACGATCAGAAACAGCAGGATCGGCAGATATTCGCCTAGCATGCGCGCATCCTTTGCTGCGCCCTGCGGGCGCGTTGCCGCCGAGGCCCGGAACAGGCCTTGGCACCTTGCAGAAAACCGGCGAATTCTCGCACGGACTGTGACATCGCGGCAATCATGTTGATGGTTGAAAAGCCGCGCTAGCAAAGGCCCGCGAGCACCTCAAGTGACATCGATCAAGTTCGTCACTGGTGCAAGCGCGACAGAACCGCGGATCGAGTTCCGGAATCGCGCGCAACAAAAAACCGCGCCGAAGCGCGGTTTCTGCAGTTGGTGCCCAAGGGGGGACTCGAACCCCCACGACTTACGTCGCTACCACCTCAAGGTAGTGCGTCTACCAATTCCGCCACCTGGGCAATGGCCGCCTGCAATTCGCTGCAGGCTTAGCCGAAAAAGTATAACAGGAGATCAGGGTTTGTCTTCGTCTTCGGTCGCAGCCGGCTGCTCTGCCTTGGCTTCCGCCTCGACCGCGGGCGCGGCCTCCGGCTCGAGCGCGGGCAGCGATGTATCGGCAGGCGCGCTGTCTTCGACCGGCTGCGCCGGCAGCGCCGGCAGGTCGTCCGGCTGCGCTGGCACTTCGGCGCCTTCCATCACGCTGCCGCTCAGGCTGCTGTCCTGCATCGACGATGCGCCGCCGCCCGGCGCGGCATACCACGCCATGCCGAGGCTCATGGCGAAGAACACCACGGCCAGCCACTTGGTGCTCTGCGACAGGAAGTTGGCCGAACCACGCGAGCCGAAGACGGTTGCCGAAGCACCGCCGCCGAAGCCGGAGCCGGCAGCCGCGCCGGCGCCGCGCTGCATGAGGATGAGCACGATCATCGAGACCGCGACCAGCACGTAAACCACGTTGACGATGGTCAGAATCATTTTGCTGCTGCTGTTTACCGTGCCGCGGCTGCGGCAATGGCGAGGAAATCGCTGGCCACCAGGGATGCGCCACCGATCAGGCCACCATCGACATCAGGCTGTGCGAACAGCTCGGAAGCGTTGGCGGGCTTGACGCTGCCCCCGTAAAGGATGGGCAGCGAGCCGGCGATTGTAGCATCGTGACGAGCGATTTCACCACGGAGGAAGGCGTGGACCGCCTGCGCCTGCTCCGGGCTGGCGGTACGGCCGGTGCCAATCGCCCAGACTGGCTCGTAGGCCAGCACCGCACCGTCGAGCGCCCGCGGCCCTGCCAGCGCGAACAGCGGCGCCAGCTGTGCAGCCAGCACCTGCTCGGTGCGCCCGGCCTCGCGCTCCTCCAGCGTTTCGCCGACGCACAGTACCGGCACCAAGCCGCCCTGCCGCGCCGCCACGAACTTCGCCGCTACCAGCTCACTGCTCTCCCGGTGATACTGGCGGCGCTCGGAATGTCCGACCAGCGTGTAGCGGGCGCCGATGTCGGACACCATCGCGGCGGCGACCTCGCCGGTGAAGGCGCCTTGAGCGTTCACCCCGACGTCCTGCGCACCGAAGGCCAGACCCTGCGGGCCGTAGCGCTCGACCAATTCGGCCAAGTACGGCAGCGGCGGGCAGACCAGCAGCTGCACGCCGGCCGGACGCGGAGCGGCGCACACCGCATCGAGCAGCTCGCGCGCGGAGGCGCGGTTGCCGTGCAGCTTCCAGTTGCCGGCGACGATCATCGGGCGCATGCGCTTCTCTCCTCCTGCGGGGGCCAAAGGATAACGCGCGCACTCAGTGGTTGACGATGTCTCCCTGCATCGGCGCTAGCCTTCGCAGCAAGCGGTTCTGGGCCGGCCACGCGATCCCTTCGGCCTCCATGGCGGCGATCAATGCCTCGACCAGGGCATTGAAGTCGGACTCGCGAATGGCCAGGTGAGAGTGCGCTTCAGCCATCGACTTGCCGCCATAGGTGCAGGGGCCGCCCGCCTCGGCGCAGATTTGCTCGACCAGGCGTCCATGCAGGTTGATCAGGTCGACATCGGCGAACTGCGGCGCGATGCGCGGGTCATCGGCGATCTCTGCCAGCAGGCTTTCGACCAGCGAAGAAATGCCCTCCTGCCGGCCCAGGTCGTCGTACAAAGTGGTGTGCGCAGGCTGCGAAGCGCAACCTGCGAGCAGGACAGCAAGCAGCATCGACTGAATGGGACGCATGGCATTTCCTCAGAATGAAACCTGCAGCGACAGGTAGCCACCGCGCTGGTTGGACAAGGTGGCGATATCCCCGAGCTCAGCCCAGGCCGCCACCACTGCCACACGCTTATCGGGGAACCAGGCCACGAAGCCGTCCAACCAGTCGTCTTCGCGCGCGAAGCCCAGGTTGTCCGGCTTCTGTCGATACTCCACGCCGACGGCCCACCGCGGCGAGGGCAGCACTGCCACCGACGCTTCCCAAAGCAGCGAGCGCCCCTGCCGCTGATCTCCGCCGAAGCCGAGCAATCCCAGCTGGTTGCCGTTGCTCGAGCGCACGCCCAGGTTGAGCAGCAGCGGATAGCCGCCGGCGGCGTCAAGAAACAACCGGCTGGCCGCGACATAGACGTCGCTACCGCTGCCGCTGCGCGCGCCGACCGCCAGCGGCAGCGCCGGGTCACGCAACCGCTTGTGCTGCACGCCGATACTCAGCTGTGGCCAGTCACCGTAGACGAGATCGCCGCCGAGGCGCAGCTTGGCGCCCAAGATGTCCTGCTCCAGCGCCGCCCACGGCAGGCCGAGATCGCGTCGCAGTCGACCGAGGTCGAAGCGCTGCCGCGCCACCGAGACTTCCAGCCGATTGCGGAAGGTCCACGCGGCACCGAATGCATCGAGCGCGTAGTCGCCGGTGTCAACCCGCGTGGCGAAAGCGGTGCCGCCGTTCTCGTCGCGCGTGCCGTAGCCGGCCAGCACCGCCCAGGGCACGATGCCGCCACCGGCGCTGCCCTCCAACTGGCTCGCGCCGCCGGTCGCCAGAAGCCGCCCCTGCCCCGCTTCGACGGCGCCGCAGGCAAGCAGGCTGCAGCCGAAAAGGATTCCGATGGATCGCCGCATGACCGCTCCTTAGGAGGCGTGTGCCTCGGCATAGTCGGCACACCATGCCTGCAGGCGAGCGCCGTCGACCGGAGGACTGAAGAAATAGCCCTGCGCCAAGTCGCAGCCGTAGCTTGCCAGCAGGTCCAGACCGACCTGGTTCTCCACACCTTCGGCGATCACCTTCAGCCCCATGTTGTGGCCGAGCTCGATGGTCGAACGCACGATCACTGCGTCATCGCTGCCCTCAACCAGCTGCAGTACGAAGCTCTTGTCGATCTTCAGTTCGTCCACCGGCAGCCGCTTGAGCTGCGCCAGCGACGAATAGCCGGTACCGAAGTCATCGATCGACAGGCGCATGCCACCGGCGCGCAGTCGCTGCAAGGTACGGATGGCGAAGTCGACATCGCGCATCAGCGCGCCCTCGGTGACTTCTAGAATCAGCCGCTGCGCGGGGACTTGATGCCGTTGCAGGCAACCCTCGATGAAACCGGGAAGATCGGCATCCATCAGGTCCA
>DASUOA010000349.1:0-2675 GCA_036276895.1 Arenimonas sp.
TACTGGGCCCGGGCCTGCTCGGCGTCGAGCGCGAGGCATTGCAGCGCGCCCAGGACGAACTGCGCTGGCTCGACCGCAGCGCCCGCACGCCCTACCGCGCGGTCGCCCATTGCCTGTGCGCGCTGTGATGCACGGCTGAGCGCAACCCGCTGAAGACCCTCACGGGCCCGCATCGCGAGATGCGGGCCCGTTGCGTTGGTGGCCGGCTGAGCCTCACCGGCAATCGGTGTATGTTCTCGCTGTCGCTCGGGGGAGGACGGACATGAAGCGTTGGTTCTTGCGCGGCTTGGCCGTGCTGCTGGTACCACTGCTGCTGTGGCTGGCAGTGGTGATGACGGGACTGCTGCCGCACATCAGTGAAGAACAGGCCGCCGCGGTGTCGGACATGCGATCGCGGCCGCAACAGGCCATCGGCGAGCGCAACGCCATGGAGCTGATCTGGTCGCTGCGCCATGACGTGCCGGTCGACCATCGCGCCGATCTGCTGCGCGCCGACGCCGAAGCGCTCGACGCCTGGCGACCCGCCGATGGCGAGCAGCCGACCAGTGCTGCCGAAGGCCGCTATCCGCCGCGCGAAGCCGAGGACGCCCCGGAGCTTCCCGGCTGCGATCTCGATTGCCTGGACAAAGTGCGCGCCGACACCGCGGCCTGGCGCGCCGCGCTAACCGCCCGGCAGTCGCGGCTGGAAGCGTTGCGCGGGCTTGCCGAATTCGATCACCTGCATACGCCCTATCGGCCGACACTGAGCTCGCCGATCCCGGCCTTCCAGCACACCGGCGAGCTGCAGGTGGCCGCCGCGGCACTGGCCTTCGTCGATGGCGACACCGATGCGGCGCTGGACGGGCTGTGCCGCAGCCTCGGCGACTGGCGACAGCTCAAGGGCCGCAGCGACATGCTGATCGCGGACATGATCGTACTGGCCTGGCAGCGTCGCGGCGCCAAACTCTACGCCGACATCCGCGCCGAACTGCCACGCGATCATCCATTGCCGGCGTCCTGTGCGATCGCCTTCGCGCCGCCGCGCGTCGCGGAGCGCAGCGCCTGCGACGTCTGGCGTACCGAGTTCCAGCTGTTCGATAACGCCTTCCGTCCGGAGATGCTCGACGAGCTTGATGGCGAAGGCCCCGTCGCCGACTGGGCAATGCGCTGGCTGCTCAACCACGAAGCCACTGCGGCGATGCTGGCACCGCGCTTCCAGTCGATCTGCCGACACGCTGAACTGCCGCTGGGCGACTGGCAGGACAACGAAGCCGAGCTGTCCTGCGGCTGGCAACAGCAGCTGTTCAATCCGGTGGGCTGCTGGATGGTCAACATCGCCACGCCGAACTACCGCGATTACCTGCGCCGCGATCGCGACGGCGAGGGCATCCTGCACCTGCTGCAGCTGGCCGACTGGCTGGCGGCGCAATCCGACCCCGGCGCTGCTTTCGAACAACGCCCCGAGTCGCTGCGTGCCTTCGAGCAACCGGTGTCATTCGCCGACGGCGAACTGTCGCTGCAGTTACTGCAGCCGCGCAAAGGCCAAGACACGCATTTCCGCATGGCGCTGCCGGGTGCGCGCTACACGCCGAGCACGGAGGAAGTGCCACTGCAGTAGTTGCGCAACACAGCGCCACACGACTTCCGGGACAGAGGCCGCGCCTGTCGCGTCGCTTACGCTAAGGGCCGGATGCTCAACGGGGAGTCGTGCATGCTGAAGGTGTTGAAGCGGGTTCTGCTGTCGCTGCTGGCGGTGGTGGTGCTGTATGTACTGGTGCTGTGGAGCGAGCTGCTGCCGCGACCGACCGAGACCCAGCGCGAGGCGCTGGCGCAGATGGAGCAGGCGCCCGGCGCGCAGCATGGTGGCAATGCGTTCGTCTTCTTCTGGCAGATCGCCTACGACATTCCCGAGACGGAGCGCGAATCGGCACTCGCCGCGGACGCGGCGAGCTTCGCGCAGTGGCAACCGGCGGAGTTCGGCGAGGGCTTCGAGGCACCCAGCCATGCACGCTATCCACGCCTGATCGAGCGTGACGATCCTGCGCTCACACTTTGCGAGGAAGATGGCGCCTGCCTGGACGCAGTCACGGCACAGGCCGGCGACAGCCTTCTGGCCGGCAAGGAGGCGGTGCTGGAGCGACTTGGCGAATTCGCCGGGATGACCTTCTGGCGCCACCACTTCGGTGATGCCAGCGTCGACGCACTGCCGGCCGACATTGGCCTGCGTCGGCTGCGCTGGGCCGATCTTGCCGTGCGCTTCGCCCGCGGCGAGACCGAGAGCGCGCTGCATGGCGTCTGCAGCGATATCGCGGCATGGCGGCGACTGCGAACGAACAGCGACAGCGTGATCGCATCCATTGTCTCCCAGCGCGGCCTCACGGGCAGCTTGCGACTCTATTCGGACATGCGCGCGAGGCTACCAGCGGATACTGCGCTCCCGGCGGCGTGCGCCGAACTGCAGACGCCACCGACGCTCGACGAACGCATGGCCTGCGCTGTGTTTCGCGGCGAGTTCAAGCTGATCAGCGATGCTTACAACGACCCGCCACAGACACGCCAGATGCGCATCTGGCGAAGAAGCGACGATGCCGGTTCGCGTTGGAACTGGCGCTTGCTGGTCAATGATTCACATAGCCGCCACCTCGTCGCCGAGCGCTACGCACGACATTGCCGTGTCACTGCTGCGCCGCTCGCGG
>DASUOA010000350.1:0-4301 GCA_036276895.1 Arenimonas sp.
CACCATCAGCTGCACGCCGGCGGAGAGGAACACGTCCTCGTGCTTGAAGCCATGGTGCACGCGGTAGGCGATGGCGCGGTCGTTGTACAGCGAGGCGAACACCTCCTTGACCTTGTGCACGACGTCGTCTTCGCCGACGACGTTGAGGAAGGTCTCCTGCTGGCCAGCGAAGCTGGCATCGGGCAAGTCTTCCGCGGTGGCCGAGGAGCGCACGGCCACTGACACGTTGGCAGCGCCCGCCTCATCGCACAGCTTGCGGTAGGCCTCGCGGATCGCCGCGTCGAGTGCAGGCTGCAGCGGCGCGTCGATCACCCAGCCGCGGATCTCGCCGCCGGCCTTGACCAGGGCATCGACATCCTCGACATCGAGCGTCGCCAGCTTGTCGTAGATGCGCTGGTGCAACTGGTTGTGGGCGATAAACTCGCGGAATGCATCGGCGGTGGTGGCAAAGCCTCCGGGTACCGATACACCAAGCTGCGAGAGGTTGCCGATCATCTCGCCGAGCGAGGAGTTCTTGCCGCCCACCTGGGCGAGATCGGACAGGCGAAGGGCGTTCAGCCACAGGACGTGCGTGTTCAACGGGAGTCTCCGGTCGCTCGGGGCAGGGCGCCGCGCCGCAAGGCAGGCGCCAAGATGCGTATGATGCGACCCCGGGGCGACCCCGGACAAGCTTGAATCGACTGGCATTTCGTGCGCCCCTGTGGCGCGCGGCGCATGAGGGCAGGGCATGAACCAGCCACGACCGGTGTTCTACATCTCCGACGGCACCGGCATCACCGCCGAAACCATCGGCCACAGCCTGCTCACCCAGTTCGAGGGCGTCGAGTTTCATACCCGACGCATCGCCTTCGTCGACAGCGTCGAAAAGGCCGCCGAGGCCTCGGCGCAGATCCGCAAGGCGGCCGAGACCAGCGGCTATCGGCCGGTGGTGATCAATACCGTCATCGAGCCGTCGATCAATGCGGTGCTGGCTGAAGCCGGCGGCTTGATGCTGGACGTATTCGCGCCCTTCATCGAGCCGATGGAGCGCGAGCTGAGCATCACCCACAAGCCGCGCGTCGGCCAGGCGCACGGCATGGTCGACCCCAAGGCCTACGAGGCGCGCATCGAGGCGACCAACTACGCGCTCAGCCACGACGATGGCATCGATGTCGATTTCCACGAGGCCGATCTGATCCTGGTCGGCGTCTCGCGCTCGGGTAAGACGCCGACCTGTCTGTACATGGCGTTGCACTACGGCGTGAAAGCGGCCAACTACCCGCTGACCGAAGAGGATCTCGAGGGACTGGACCTGCCCAAGCGGCTGCGCCAGCACCGCAACAAGCTGTTCGGGTTGACCATCGATCCGGTGCGCTTGCAGTCCATTCGCCACGAACGCAGGCCCAATTCGCGGTACGCCAATATCGAGGTGTGCCGGCGCGAAGTGGCCGCGGCAGAGACCTTGTTCCGCTCTGAGCGGATTCCCTGCCTCAGCACCACCCATACCTCGATCGAGGAAATCGCCGGCAAAGTGCTGGCGCAGTTGGGTATCGAACGGCATATGTTCTGATACTGGCGGCCGCCGCCGTGCGTGCTAAATTCGGCGCATGGAGCAGAAAGTCGCCACTGCGATCCCGCGCTTCAGCCGCTTCGCCTGGCTGATGGGCCTGTACGGCGAGAATTTCCAGCGCCTGACGCGCATGTTCCAACCGCAGGCGCTGTCCGCGGGCCATTACGAATCCCGCGTCGATGGCGGCTTGGTGCTCGCAGTCGATGTGCTTGAACAGCATCCCTACACCGTCGAGTTGCGGTTGTCCTATCGCCTGCTCGACCCGGTTACCGGCGAGCCCGATCCGTCTGCTTATGTGCGCCTTTATCGCGACGCGCGCCAGGCTGAGGTGACGCACTGTTATGTGGGTCGGCGTTGGCAGGATGTGCTGGGTTTGCGCCCCAGCGTGCAGGCGATGGTGGGCCACCGCCTGCAGATGAACAGCTTCTTGAACAAGTGGCTGGAATATCTGGAAGGGCAGGGCCACGGCCCGCGCAGCCTGCAGGCCTGCGATCCGTCGGTGCCGGAACGGGAAAACGTCGTCTGCGCTTGACGTCTCGAAAAAGCCTGCTACTATTTCGCTTCTCCAGCCGGTGGGGCTATAGCTCAGCTGGGAGAGCGCTACAATGGCATTGTAGAGGTCATCGGTTCGATCCCGATTAGCTCCACCAATTCTTCAGCTGCATCCGTCCAAGTCCCCATCGTCTAGAGGCCTAGGACATTACCCTTTCACGGTAGCGACCGGGGTTCGAATCCCCGTGGGGACGCCACGGATGCAAGCGCAAAGACCCGGCCAAGGCCGGGTTTTTTGTTCTGGAAGGGAGTGATTCCCGAGAGGCTTGGATGCCCGTTGCGGGATTGTCCATGGACGACCGGACGGTGCAGCACGAGACCAACCTCTGCGAGGTGGGCAGCAAGGCAGCAGGGGATGAACCAGGCTTTCACGATCGATGAATGGGCGGCATTCGCCCCGGGACTGGCCGATCGCGAGGCGTGGTTGAGCTGGGTGCGCGCGCCGCACCTGCCCCACGGTGAAGCGCTTCCGGCCTTGACCGAAATGCCAGCCATGCAACGGCGCCGCCTTGAACGCCTGGGGCGCATGGCCTTGCAGGTAGCCTACTGGGCGGCGGGCGAGCCGCCGTTGTCATTGCCTATCGTATTTGCTTCGCGTCACGGCGATATCCGCCGCACCTACCAGATGCTCGACGAGCTGGCGCAGGAACAGCCGCTGTCGCCTACGGCTTTCGGACTTTCCACGCACAACGCCATCGCCGCGCAATTCTCGATCGCGACCGGCTTCACCGGGAACTACAGCGCCATCGCCGCAGGCCGTTGCACGGCCGAGGCCGCCATTGTCGAAGCACTGTCCCTCCTCGGAGACGGGCACCCTCAAGTGTTGGTGGTCTACTGCGACGGCGCGGTGCCGGACGCTTATTCCGAGTTCCTCGATGAACCCCGGTGCGAGTACGCATGGGCCCTGCGCCTGCGCGCAGCCGAAGCCGGCAGCGGCTTCAGTCTGGAATGCGGATCGCCGGACCCGGAGCGGGCAAGCGGCGTTGCAGAGGCGCTGCCGCATGGGCTGCACGTGCTGCACTTCCTGCTTTCACGAGAAGCCTGCTGGCGGGTTGATGATTCACCGCGAAAATGGATCTGGCGCAATCATGGCTGAGCGGCTGAATCGCCTGTGGCGCGTATTCGCCACCGGGTCGTCGTTCGCGCTGTTCGGGATCGGCGGCGTGCTGCTGTGGCTGCTGGTCTTCCCCGCACTCAGCCTGCTGGTGCGCGACACTCCGAGTCGTGGCGTCGTGGCACGGCGCGTGATCCAACGCAGTTTCGCCGCCTTCATCGAGTTCATGAGGGTGATGGGCGTACTGAGCTATCGCGTCGAGAACGTGGAGCGGCTGCATCGACGTGGCCTGCTGGTGTTGGCCAACCATCCCACCCTGATCGACGTGGTGTTCCTCGTTTCGCTGGTTCCCGATGCCGACTGCGTGGTCAAGTCGCGTTTGGCGCGCAATCCGTTCACCCGTGGGCCGATCCGCGCCAGCGGATACATCTGCAACGACGGTGGCCCCAGCCTGGTCGACGAGGGCATCGCCTCGGTTCGCAGCGGCAGGAACCTGGTGATCTTTCCCGAAGGCACCCGCAGTCCGCCCGAAGGTCTGGGCCCACTGCAGCGTGGCGCGGCCAACATGGCCGTGCGCGGCGGGCTTGCCGTGACGCCTGTCGTGATCCGCTGCACGCCGCCGACACTGGGCAAGGGACTTCCTTGGTATCGTGTGCCCCCCCGGCGATTTCACATTTCCATCACGGTCCTCGCCGACCTCCCCGTGGAGAGCTTCCGCGAAGGGGCCCCGGAGCCGCTGGCGGCGCGCCGGCTGACCGACCATCTCAACCAGCTGTACCAGACGGAGTTGCACCGTGCTGTCGCTTGAACCCGAAATCAAAGAGCTGATCATCAAGACCATGTCGCTGGAGGACGTCGCCGTCGACGACATCGATTCCGAGGCGCCGTTGTTCAACGAGGGGCTCGGGCTCGACTCCATCGATGCGCTCGAACTCGGGCTCGCCCTGCAGAAGCGCTACGGCCTGAGCTTGTCGGCCGAGTCGCAGGAGACCCGCCAGCACTTCGCCAGCGTGCGCGCCTTGAGCGCCTACGTTGCCGCGAACCGAAAGCAGTAAGGCAGTACGGCAGGACCGACCATGAACAAAGAACAGCTGTTCGAGCGCATTTCCAGCATCCTCCAGGACACCTTCGGCACCGAGCCGGAGC
>DASUOA010000351.1:0-12537 GCA_036276895.1 Arenimonas sp.
CGAGCGCAGGCAGACGCGCCCCTTCCACTTGGCATCCGCGAGTTCGGCGTAGCCGGACAGTTCCGACGGCTGCACGCGCTCGCTGGACTAGACGATGGTGCGCGCGCGCTGCGACTGCGCGAACCAGCGACCCTCAGGATCACGCAGTCGCACCGGCATCTTTTCTTCCAGCAACGGCGAGCGAATCGGCAGCAGCAGGTCGCGTTCGGCTGCCTGCCACAGGCTGCCGGCGTCGACCGCCATGAAGATGTCGGCGCGGGTGTTGCTGCCCTCAGCAGCAAGACGTTCGATCAGTGCCGGTGCGCCGTCACTGAGCCAGCGGACCTTCACCCCGGTCTCGCGCTCGTAGCGCTCGAAGAACGGCTTGACCAGCGGCTCCTTGCGCTCGGTATAGATGACCAGTTCAGCAGCCAGAGCCTGGCCGGCGCACAGGCCAGCCAGCGCGAGAGCGATCAACGAACGCAACATGATGGGATCCGGGAAGGAGGGACTGGCAACAGATGCTAATGATTCGCATTTGTAGAAGCAAGCGCCCGCTTCAGCCAACCGCCTCCACCGTCAGCGTCATCGCGTCGCCCCCGGTCACGCGCACCGACGTGCCCACGGGCATATCCGTCCCGTGTACGACCCATAGTGCATCGCCGATCTTGATCCGGCCCTGGCCATTGACGATCGCCTGCTCCAGCACGAACACCTCGCCCACCAGCTGCGCGGCACGGCGGTTCAACATCGGATGGTCACTCGGCACTTCCACCGATTGCCGGAAGAAACGCCAGTAGATCCAGATCGACAGGAAGGACAGTGCGATGAAGGCCACCGCCTGCCACAGCGGCGGGATTCCCGGCAGCAGCAGCACGCCGACGAACACCGCGGCGGCGGCAAATCCCAGCCACATCAGGAACACACCTGGCACCAGCGTCTCGGCCGCGATCAAGAGCAGCGCGAGGCCGGCCCAGACCACCAGTTCGGTACGGATGTCGCCCATGCTCAGGCTCCAGCGCGTGGCATCGTCGGCGGACGCTGCGCCGCCGATTGCGACGCGCCTTCGCGGGCCAGATCGGCAATGCCGGCGATGGTGCCCATCAGGCCGGTGACTTCGGTCGGCATGATCATCAGTTTCTGGTTCGGCGAATGAGCAAAGCCGGCCAGCGCCTCGACATACTTCTGCGCCACGAAGTAGTTGATCGCCTGCACGTCACCCTTGGCGATCGCCTCCGAGACCATCTGCGTCGCCCTGGCCTCGGCCTCGGCCAGACGCTCGCGTGCCTCGGCCTCGCGGAACGCCGCTTCCTTCTTGCCTTCGGCCTCGAGGATGGCCGCTTGCTTTTCGCCTTCGGCGCGCAGGATCTCCGACGCGCGATGACCTTCGGCTTCGAGGATGTTGGCGCGCTTCTCGCGTTCGGCTTTCATCTGCCTTGCCATCGCGTCGACCAGGTCGCGCGGCGGCTGGATGTCACGCAGCTCGATGCGATTGACCTTGATGCCCCAGGGGTGCGTTGCCTGGTCGACCACGCCGAGCAAGCGGGCGTTGATCTCGTCGCGCTTGGACAGCGACTCGTCGAGGTCCATCGAACCGATCGCGGTACGGATATTGGTCATGACCAGGGCGATCGTCGCCTGCTGCAGATCGCTGACTTCGTACGCGGCCTTGGCGGCATCGAGCACCTGGAAGAACACCACGCCGTCGACCTTGACCACCGCATTGTCCTTGGTGATGACGTCCTGCGAGGGGATGTCGAGCACCTGCTCCATCATGTTCACCTTGCGCCCGACCGCCTGGATGATCGGGATCAGGAAGTGCAGTCCCGGCTCCATCGAATGGGTGAATTTGCCGAAGCGCTCGACCGTCCACTCGAAGCCTTGCGGCACCATGCGCACGGTCTTGATCAGCACGATGATGCCGGCGATCAGGACGATCAGGGTCAACACATTGGCCATCGCGAACACTCCTTCTAGTCAGTCCCGAGTATAGGCAGGGCACGGGGCGGACGGCAGAGCGAAGGTGCCAATCTTTTTGTTGCGAATCGTTCGCGTTTGCATTACTGTTTGCACCACAGGGCGCCAGCACAGGGCGCCCGCAACGCAACCAACAACCCCGATGAGACTGTCATGACCCGCACGACATCCCCGAACAACGCCGCTGCACCGACTACCCTCCGCCGCTCCCCGCTTGCCCTTGCCCTCGCACTGGCGACAGTGGCGCTGAGCAACACCGCTTTCGCCGAAGCTGGCGCTGGTGGAGCCGTCGCGACGCTGCCGCGCATCGACGTGGTGGGCGAAGCCGACGATGCGGCCGAGAAGATCCCCGGCGCGGTGACCGTGGTGACGGCGGAAGAGATTGACCGGATCCAGCCGCGCTCCACCGAAGACGTGTTGCGCCGCGTGCCCGGCGTGCACATCAAGCGCGAGGAGGAAAGCGCGGTGGTCACCAACATCGGTGTCCGCGGCCTCACCGCCGGCGACTACAAAACTCTGGTACTGGAAGACGGCGTGCCGGTGCAGCCCGGCATCTTTGTCGGCAACAGCCGTTACTACAACCCGCGCGTGCAGCGCATGGACGGCGTCGAAGTACTGCGCGGCGCCGCCTCGCTGCGCTATGGCCCGAACACCATCGGCGGCGTCATCAACTTCCTGACCAAGACGCCGGAAGACGGCGTCGGCATCGAGGCGCGCGTCGGCTCCTGGAACACCTATGAGGCCACCGTCGAGCTGGGCGCCAGCGCGCGTTCGGGCGATGCCTACTTCGGCCTGGTCGGCACCCGCAGCGAAAGCGACGGCTTCATGGACAAGGGCTATGGCATGACCGACCTGATGATCAAGTCGGGCATGGCCTTTGGCGACAAGCAGTTCGTCAGCGTGAAGTTCGCGCATTACGACAACAGCGCCAACATCTCGTATCGCGGCATATTCCCGGATGCCTATGCCGTGGGCGCCGAGTTCAACCCCGCACCCGACGATTACTTCCTGACTGGACGCACCTCGTTCGACCTCAACCACGAGTGGGAGATCAGCGACAGCGCGCGCCTCAACACCCTGGCCTACGTCAGCCAGACCCATCGCGACTACTGGCGATTTGCCACCGTCAGCGGCGCGGCCACCATCACCCATCCCGATGGCTACACGGTCTGGAACTACAGCGACAACCTCAACGGCAACAACCGTGCCTTCGACCGCGTCGGCGTGGAAACCCGCCTCAGCCTCAGCCACTCGGCCTTCGGTGTCGCCAGCGAAGCGGAGATCGGCCTGCGCCTGATGCAGGAGCAGATGGAGGACGTGACCGTGCTGGCGGTACGCGGTCGGCCGCGCACGCCCGACCAGAGCCGCGGCGGCATCTCGCAGGATCGCCTCGACTCCGCCGACAGCCTGGCGCTGTCCGCGCAAAACCGCTTCGACCTCAACGAGCAACTGTCGATCACCGCTGGCCTGCGCGTCGAGAGCTACGAGCAGAAACGCAAGAACCGCCGATCCACCGCGCCCGCCGAAAGCTATTCCAATACCGAGGTGATGCCGGGCCTGGGCCTGACCTACTCGGTAACGCCCGAACTGCAGGTCTTCGGCAGCGTCTATCGTGCCTTCGCGCCGCCGCTGGTCGGCAGCGTGCTCGGTTCAGGCGATGTCCCGACCGAAGCTGAGAAGTCGACCAATGTCGAGTTCGGTCTGCGCGGCGACAGCGGCGCGCTGAGTTACTCGGCGACGGTGTTCCAGATGGACTTCTCCAACCAGGTCGATCCCGGCGTCTCGGGCATCCGCGCGCCCAACGAAGGCAGCGCCCTGCATCGCGGCATCGAGGCTGCGCTGGGCTACGACTTCGGCAATGGCTTCAGCGTGGACGGCAATCTCACCTGGATTCCGGATGCCGAGTTCCGTGAGGACCGCCCGGGCGTGGCCCTGGACGGCAACCGTCTGCCCTACGCGCCGGAGCGCACCGCCAATCTCGCCCTGGCCTACGAGACCGGCGCGCTCAAGACCGCGCTGCTGTTCAACTACGTCAGCGAGCAGTTCGGCGACGGCATGAATGTCACCGCGTTCACCACCAGCTCGAGCGGCACCTGGGGCGGCCTGATCCCGAGCTACTCGACCACCGACCTGACCGCCAGCTACGACATCAACGAGCAGCTCAGCGTCTCCGGCGCGGTCAAGAATCTCGCCGACACGCGTTACATCGCCGGGCTACGCCAGGGCCTCTACGTCGGCCCGGAACGCAGCTTCGAGCTGGGCCTGCGCCTACGCTTCTGACCTTCTGCAGCGTCTCTCTCCACGTCGGCATGACGTGCACGGGCCGGGGGCAACCCCGGCCCGTGACTTTATCTGCGGCGCCCCTGCCATTCGTCACTGCGACGCTTTCGCGAGTCGGCGCATCCTAGGGGATGTGAGCCAGCCTTCGTCCTTCGCCATCGATGTGCCCGACACCCTGATCGCCCGCACCAAACGCGGCGAGGCGGCGGCCTTCGAGCAGCTGTACCGGCACTTCGAGCGGCCGGTGTTCACCCTGGCGCTACGCCTGACCGGCGAGCGAGACCAGGCCCAGGACGTGCTGCAGGAGACCATGCTCAAGCTGTTCGATCGCATCCGGGAGTTCCGCGGCGACGCGCCGTTCTGGGGCTGGCTGCGGCAGATCGCGGTCAATGAAGCGCTGATGTGGCTGCGCAAGCGCGGTCGATTGCCCAGCGGCGACGACAGCTACGAGCACGAGCTCGAAGACCACGAACAACTGCTGCCACCCGCGGCCGCCGATGCCGCCCTGCTCGGTCGCGCCCTGGCGCAACTGCCCGATGCCACCCGAAGCGTGCTCTGGCTCTACCACGCCGAAGGTTTCACCCACGACGAGATCGCCGCGCAGATGGGGCGCACGCCGAGCTTCTCGAAATCGCAACTGGCGCGCGGCACCCGCCGCTTGCGCTCCCTGCTCGCCATCACCGCGGAGGCCGCCCATGCCTGATATCCGCCTTCCAATCGAACCGCTCGCGATCGGCGATGCGCTGCGCGCACTGCCGTTGGAAGCGCCTGAGCGCAGCGCCTGGCCGGTGTTGCAGGCGCGCCTGCAGCGACGCCGTTGGCACACGCATTGGCCGTGGGCACTGGCTGCCGCGGCAACACTGGCCGCGGTGATGGTGTTGCCACTGCGCGATGTTGCGCCGGCGCTGGATAGCGGCACGCCGAGCACGCTGCTGGTCGACAACAATCCGCTGCTCGACCTGATGAACGAATCGGCGCAGCTGGAACAACTGCTGACAGCACTGCGCGACCCCGATGTCGGCAGCGCCCAGGCCACCTTGATCGGTCTCGAATTCGAAGACCGGCTGGCGCAAATCGACGCCCGCCTGACGCAACCGGGCCTTGCCGAGGACGAGCGCCTTGGCCTGTGGCGCCAACGTGTCAGCCTGCTGCGCGACTACGCCGGCGTCGAAAGCACGCGCCGCTACCTGGCCAGCGAAGGCGAACGCCTCGATGGCAGCCTGGTCGCGGTGTTCTGAACTCCCCCGTCCCTGGAGCACACCCGATGAAACGCAAGCTATTGCCCCTGTTGCTCGCCGCGCTGCTGCCGATGGCGGCCTCGGCCAACCCCGAAAGCGACACGCCCCGCGCCGCCGAAGACAAGGCGAAGGCGGAAGCGACGCGCGCCGAAATCGATCGCCTGGTCGAACGCATCCGCGTGCTGTCGCGCGAGCTCCCGCACGACCGGGATGTCCGCGTCGAAGTCGTTCGCCACGGCGATGGACATCGCCTGATGACCCGCGAGCTTGAACTGGTGCAGGAGAACCGGACGCCGCGTATCGGTGTCGGCGTGGTGCTCGGCGAGCACGACGGCAAGGGCGTGCGCATCGTCGCCGTAACGCCGGAAGGCCCGGCCGCCAAGGCAGGCCTGAAGGTTGGCGACGTGCTGACCGAGGTCGACGGTAAGCGCATCGCCGGCGAAGGCGAAGACGCCATCGAAAGCGCCCGCGAACTGCTACGTGGACTCGACGATGGCCAAAAGCTCGCGCTGGGTTACCAGCGCGATGGCAAGTCGGCCAAGACCAAGGTCGAAGCGGGCCCGATCAATCGCACCATGCTGCTGTCGTCGACCATCGCACCGGCCATCGACGCGGTGCGCGAGATCGCCGAGACGCGGGTACTGCTCGACCCCGAAGTGCGCATCGAGATCGAACGCGCCGGCGAGGAGCTGGCGCGCGCCGGCAAGGAACTCTCGCGGCACTTCGCCTGGGCGCCCTGCGCCGAAGGCGACAAGGACTGCAAGATGCCGGCGCTGGCGCAGGCCTTCCGTTGGCAGGGCCTGAACCTCGCCAGTGTCGACGCCAAACTCGGCCGCTATTTCGGCACCGATCGCGGCGTGCTGGTGCTCTCCGGCGGCAGCGAGCTGCAGGCGCTCGAGCCCGGCGACGTGATCCAGCGCATCGATGGCGATGCCGTCGATTCGCCGCGCGAAGCGATGCGCGCGCTGCGCGAGCGCGAGGCTGGCAGCAAGGTCAAGGTCGAGATCCTGCGCGATCGAAAGACGCGCGCGGTCGAAGTCACCGTGCCCTCGTCGCCGGCGCTGCACTGGTTCGCGCCACCGGCACCACCGGCCCCGCCTGCGCCTCCGACACCCCCGGCACCGCCGAAGGCGGCGGCTCCGGCCGCACCGCCCGCACCGCCCGCGCCGCCCGCGGCACCGGCGCCGCCGGCCGTACCGGCGGTCGCCGTCTCGCTATAATCCACGCGCTTTCCCTGACTTCGGGGAGTAGCCCACCCGCCTCGCGGGGCCGCGCATCAACACACTTGGCAGACGCCATGGTGCGCGGGGAGCAGACGCTCCGGGCAAGACCGAAGGTCGACGCGCGCAGACCCCGGCCGGGACTGCGCGCGACGGCCTTTCGTGTCGTAGATCCCGGCCCCGGAGTTTTCGATGGACGCTTTGCTGGTATCCACCCTGGTGGTGGCACTCGCCGAGATCGGCGACAAGACGCAATTGCTCGCGCTGGTGCTGGCCGCGCGCTACCGTCGTCCCGGCGTGGTGGTGCTGGGCATCGCCATCGCCACCTTGCTCAACCATGCGCTCGCCGCAGCGGTCGGCGCCTGGCTCGCGGATTGGTTACCGGGCGAGGTGCTGCGCTGGACGGTCGTCGCGAGTTTCATCGCGGTCGCGGCCTGGACACTGGTGCCAGACAAACTCGACGACGATGAAGCACCGCGCTCAGCGCGCGGCGCCTTTCTCGCCACCCTGGTCGCCTTCTTCCTGGTCGAGATCGGCGACAAGACCCAGGTCGCAACCGTGGTGCTGGCGGCGCAATACACTCCGATGCTGTTGGTGGTGCTGGGCACCACGCTGGGCATGCTGCTGGCCAACGCGCCGGTGGTCTGGCTCTGCGCGCGGTTCGCCGATCGCCTGCCGCTGCGCGCGGCACGCTTCACGGCGGCATCGGTGTTCCTGTCGCTGGGGCTGTGGATCGCCTGGCAAGGGCTGCCCGGTTGATCGGCGCGCAGCGTATCCTGCGGCTTCCTCCGACAGCGCGGTCCGTCACTCCGTGAGCACCCTGCGTGAAGCCCTGACCGACCTGCGCCGCTTTCTGGGCGAGCGCCCGGATGAACTGATGCAGGAAGTCGGTGCCGGCGGCGAACTGCTCGCCGCGCGATTGCGTCTCTTGATCGCGGTGCTGCTGGTGGCGGCACCGGCGCTGCATTATCTGCTCGGCGGCCCGCTGCAACACAGCTTCGTGGCCCTGCTCGGCGCCACGGCGCTGCTGCTGCTCAGTCTGCTGTGGCTGAAGCTCGCGCAGCGACCACGTCGCTATCGCTGGCTGCCTTATGCCAGCGCCTGCTTCGACGTGCTCTTGGTCGGCGCTTTCCTGTGGCTGCTGGCAACGCTGCGTGGCAACAGCCAGTTCGATCCGCTGGTGGCCTGGAGCGGCTATCCGCTGGCGATCATCGGCACCGCGCTGCGCAACGATGCGCGGGTCACGTTGTTGGCGGGCGCTTTGGCGCTGCTGCAGTCGCTGACCCTGCTGTGGCTGCTGGCCAATGGCGGCGAATGGCTGCCTGCCACCAGTGCCAGCGTGCTGGTGCTGCATGCGGCGATGCTGCTGGTGCTGACCCTGGTGGTGGCCGTGGTCGTGTTCCGCACCCAGCGCCTGCTGCAGATGGCCGGCAGTGATGGCCTGACCGGCCTGCCCAACCGCAGCTTCCTCACCCATCGCGTGCCCGGCCTGCTGGCCGAAGCACGCGCCGACGGGCAGACCTTGACCCTGGCGCTGATCGACCTCGACCACTTCCGCCGCGTCAACGAGGACCTCGGCCACCTGGCCGGCGACCGCGCTCTGCGCCATGTGGTGGAAACGCTGCGACTGGAGCTCGGCCGCGACGAGCCGCTGCTGCGGGTCGGCGGCGAAGAGTTCGTGCTGTTGCTGCGCCTGCCGCTGGGCGCCGCCTGGGAACGCGTCGATGCGCTGCGGCAACGCCTCGCCGCGCGTCCTTTCCTGCCCGAGCCCGGCGCCGAGCCGCTGGTGCTGCGCTTTTCCGCTGGCCTGGCGAGCATGCCGCAGGACGCCAACTACCTGACCGATCTGATGAAGCGCGCCGACCAGCGCGTCGCCCTGGCCAAGCGCATTGGCCGCAACCGGGTGATGGCGCGCGATTCCGCCTGAGCCGGGCGCCTTGCCGGAGGGCGGCCCGCCCCTTACCCTGCGCCCTCGCCTTCCGGAATCGACCCCGCATGATCAGCAGCATCCTCTTCGGCCTGTTCGGCCTCGCCGTTCTGCTAGGCATCGCCTGGCTGTTTTCCGGCAATCGCAAGGCGGTCGACTGGCAGCTGGTCGGTGCCGGCCTCGCCTTGCAGATCGTGTTCGCCTGCATCGTGCTGCTGACGTCCTGGGGCGCCGGCTTCTTCAACTGGCTGAGCCAGGGCTTCGTCGGCCTGCTCGGCTTCACCGCCCAAGGTGCGCAGTTCATCTTTGGTGACCTCGCCAGGATCGACAAGTTCGGCTTCGTGTTCGCCTTCCAGGTGCTGCCGACCATCATCTTCTTCGCCGCCTTCATGTCGGTGCTTTATCACCTCGGCGTGATGCAGGCGATCGTCAAGGGCATGGCCTGGGTGATCACCAAGGTGATGCGCGTCTCCGGCGCCGAGACGCTGTCGGTCTGCGCCAACGCCTTCATCGGTCAGACCGAGGCACCGCTGGTGGTCAAACCCTATATCGCCGGCATGACCCGCTCGGAGCTGCTCACCTTGATGGTCGGCGGCATGGCGACCATCGCCGGTGGCGTGCTCGGCGCCTACGTGCTGATGCTCGGCGGCAGCGACCCGATCAAGCAGGCCGAATTCGCCAAGCACCTGATCACCGCCAGCATCATGGCGGCGCCCGCGACCCTGGTGATCGCGAAGATCCTGGTGCCTGAGCGCGAGCAGCCGCTGACCATGGGCGAAGTGCGCGTCGAGGTGGAAAAGACCTCGGCCAACATCATCGATGCCGCCGCCTCCGGCGCCGGCGAGGGCCTGCGCCTGGCGCTCAATGTCGGCGCCATGCTGCTGGCCTTCATCGCCCTGATCGCGCTGGTCAACGCGCCGCTGACCTGGCTCGGCGACGTCACTGGCCTCGCGGCGTGGCTGGGCAAGCCGACCGACCTCGCCACCCTGCTCGGCTATGTGCTGGCACCGATCGCGTGGGTGATCGGCGTGCCCTGGCAGGACGCGCCGACCATCGGCGGCCTGATCGGCACCAAGGTCGTGCTCAACGAGTTCGTCGCCTACCTGGGCCTCGGCGACATCGTGCAGGGCAAGGTCGCCGGCGTGGTGCTGCAGGAGAAGTCGATCCTGATCGCCACCTATGCGCTGTGCGGCTTCGCCAACTTCAGCTCGATCGCGATCCAGATCGGCGGCATCGGCGGCATCGCCCCCGAGCGTCGCGCCGATCTCGCCCGCTTCGGCCTGCTCGCCGTGCTCGGCGGTTCGCTCGCCACCTTCATGACCGCCACCATCGCCGGCGTGCTGGCCCCGCTCGCGGGTTGAGATGAGCCAGGTCGTCGTCGTCGGTTCGTTCAACTACGACCACGCCTGGTCGGTCGACGAACTGCCCGCACCCGGCGCCACCCGCCTCGGCCGCTACGCCAGCGGCCCCGGCGGCAAGGGCTTCAACCAGGCCGTCGCCAGCGCCCGCGCTGGCGCCGACACCAGCTTCATCACCGCGCTCGGCGATGATGCACCGGCGACACTCGCGCGCAATCTTGCGCAACACGATGGCATCGACTTGCGCGCCGAGGTGCATGCCGACCTGCCCTCCGGCAGCGCCGGCGTCTTCGTCGACGCTGCCGGCCGCAACAGTATTGTCGTGGCGCCCGGCGCCAATGCGGCGCTCAGCACCGACTACATCGCCAGCAAGCAGCTGCTGATCGCTGCTGCCGAAGTCGTGCTGCTGCAGCTCGAAGTGGCGCCCGACGCGGTACTGGCCAGCCTGCAGGCTGCGGCGCGCGGCGATGCCATCGCGGTACTCAACCCCGCCCCCGCCAACGCCGAGACCTCCCGCGACCTGCTCGCACTGGCCGACGTACTGACCCCGAACGAAACCGAGTTCACCGCCCTGCTCGCCCGCCATCACGGCGTGACCATCAGCGCCGACGCACTGTCGCATCTCAGCGATGACGTCCTGCACGCACTCTGCCGCCGCCTGTCGGGCGCGACCGTGGTGATCACCCTCGGCGCCGACGGCGCCTTCGTCTCGCACGGCGCCGACAATCACGGCGACGCCGCGCACCGCTACCGCATCGCCCCCGAAACCGTGCAGGCCATCGACACCACCGGCGCCGGCGATGCCTTCAACGGCGCACTGTGCGCCGCGCTAGCGATGCATCCTGAAACACCGTTTGCCGATGCCGTGCGCTTTGCCAACCGCTACGCGGCGCTGTCGACCGAGAAACAGGGCGCAGCGCTAGCGATGCCAACAGCCGCGGAACTGCAGGCGAGATTCACCGCCTAGAGCGCGCCCAGCCCCTCGGCCTCGCCGTCTTCGCCGACTGACAGCAGGCGCAGTGTATTGGTCGCGCCATGCTGCTCCATGTGGTCGCCGCTGGTCACCACCACCTTGTCGCCAGCGCGCAACAACTCCAATCCGAACAGATGCCGGATCGCCTCCTTGGCCGCGGTGCGATTGTTCTTGCCATCGCTGTCGAAGGCCACCGGAAACACGTCGCGCATCAAGGCCATCCGCCGCCGCGCCCCCGGGTGCCGCGACATGCCGTAGATCGGCACCGTCGAACGGAAACGCGACAGGTAGCGCGCGGTGCCGCCCGACTCGGTCAGCGCAATGATCGCGCGCACCCCGATGTGCTCGGTCAGGAACATGCTCGCCATCGCGATCGCCTGGTCAACCCGCTGCAGGTTGCGCTGCGCCTTCTCGAAGTCGGTGACATGCGAGAACTGCCGCTCGGCGCCGAGGCAGATGCGCTCCATCGCCTCCACCGCCTTGACCGGATACAGACCCGAGGCCGTCTCTGCCGACAGCATCACCGCATCGGTGCCATCGATCACCGAGTTGGCGACATCGAGCACTTCGGCCCGGGTCGGAATCGGGTTGTCGACCATCGACTGCAGCATCTGCGTCGCGGTGATCACCGTGCGGTTGAGCTCCAGCGCGGTGCGGATGATCTTCTTCTGCAGGCCGGGCAACTCGGCATCGCCGATTTCGACGCCGAGATCGCCGCGCGCCACCATCACCACATCGGACGCCTCGGTGATCTCGACCAGATTGGTGATCGCCTCGGCGCGCTCGATCTTCGCCACCAGATGCGCATCGGACCCTGCCGCCCTCGCCAAAGCGCGCGCTTCTTCCATGTCGGCGGCCGAGCGGCAGAACGACACCGCGATGAAATCGACGCCGAGCGAGGCGGCGATGCGGATGTGCTCCTTGTCCTGCTCGGTCAGCGCATCGAGGCCGAGCCCGCCACCGAGCCGGTTCAGTCCCTTGCGATTGGACAGCTCGCCATCGGTCAGCACTTCGGTATGGATCAACTCGCCCTCGACGCTGAGCACTTGGACTGCCATCAAGCCATCGTCGAGCAGCAGGGTGTCACCCGGGTGCACGTCATTGACCAGTCCGAGATAGCTCATGCCGACCTGGGTCGCG
The DNA here is from genome assembly GCA_036276895.1 of Arenimonas sp. Classification (GTDB taxonomy): domain Bacteria; phylum Pseudomonadota; class Gammaproteobacteria; order Xanthomonadales; family Xanthomonadaceae; genus Arenimonas. The sequence continues at coordinate 12,093 of DASUOA010000351.1, forward strand.
TCGCCATCCGGCGCATCGGCGCGGCAGACCAGAGTGAAGCGTTGTCCGGCCTTTAGCTGCACCTTCCCGGCGGCGAATTTCTCGATACGAATTTTCGGCCCCTGCAGGTCGGCGAGGATGCCGACCTCGCGCCCCTGCCGCTGCGATGCCTCGCGCACCGCCTGCACCCGCGCCGCGTGCTGCTCAGGCGTGCCGTGCGAGAAGTTCATCCGCACCACATTGACGCCGGCGCGGACGAGGCCATCAAGTACGCCCGGAGCGTCGGTAGCCGGGCCGAGGGTGGCGAGAATCTTGGTACGTCGGAAATGGTCGGTCATGGCAGTCGTCCTTGAATGCGGTCAAGCTAGCACACCCCAATGCCTAGCTTGTGCACCATGGACGATGCCACTCCCGACCTTCGCCAGCGCCCGCCGCGCCCCCTTCTGCGAGGGCCGCGCGTGAGCCT
>DASUOA010000352.1:0-2626 GCA_036276895.1 Arenimonas sp.
GCTACACTCCTAGGTTTGCAGGACCACACGTAGGTCGAATGTTTCCGAGAAGTAGTCCTTTATCACCCGCAAATGGGTCCCGCGAATGCCGAACTCCATAGTAAGCGTCCGGCCACCACACCTTCCCGAGCACTGATCGAAGCGCCGACCCTTTTCCTTTTCCATGGGAGATCGGAATGGCGAAGCAGCGGGATCGGCAGGAGTGGTCAAAGCATGTGGAAGCGGCGGCGCGCAGTGGCTTGAGTAAGGCGGCGTACTGCCGAGAACATCGGTTGGTCTACAAGACGTTCCTGCGTTGGGTGGCGCAACTGGATGGATCCGCGTCCGGTTTGCCACGGGAGCAATCGCTGGTGCCGCTGACGGTGGTTACTTCATCGGCGGGCGATGCCTCATCGATGCAGCTACAGGTCGGCGATGGCGTGGTGCTGGTGATGCCGGTGACGGTCGATGCGCGCTGGCTGGGTGAATTGATGCGGGCGGCGGCATGCTGAGCGCATGTGGCTGGTATCTGGCCGTTGCACCGATCGATTTGCGTTGTGGTGCGGATCGTTTGCTGCTGTTGGTGCAGGCGCTGAGCGGTGATCGGCAAACGGGCGGTGCTTACGTGTTCCGCAACCGTGCCGGCACGCGGATTAAGGTGCTGCTGGCCGATGCGACGGGCGTGTGGTTATGCACCCGTCGACTGCACCGCGGCCGCTTCGTCTGGCCGCGTCCGGGTGATGCCCTGTGCACGGTATCGGTACAGCAGTTCGAATGGTTATGTGCCGGCGTCGATTGGCAGCGACTTTCTGCAGTGAAACCATTTGCTGTGATGTTGTAATTGGGTACGCTGCATGGCATGGATGCCGCGCAGATTGCCACGACCACCGATATTGAAGTGCTGCGCGCGGCGCTGCTGGATCAGGTGGCACTCAATGCCCAGTACGAGGCGCGGATCGCCAAATGCGATCACACGATTCGCCAGCGTGAGATCCAGATCGAGGCCCTCACCTACGAGATTGCGCGCCTGCGCCGCCTGCAGTTTTCGGCGCGCAGCGAGCGCATGGATGCCGAGCAGCGATCGCTGTTTGATGAAACCGTCGCCGCCGATCTCGCCGCGGCCGAGGCCCAGCTCGATGCGCTGAAACGCGAAACCCAGGTCGCCGCGGCGCCGAAACACACGCCGCGCCGCCAACCGCTGCCCACCGAGTTGCCACGCGTGACTACGGTGCATGAACCTGACTGCCGCGGTTGCGCGCAGTGCGGCGGCGCGTTGGTCAAGATCGGCGAGCATATCCGCGAGCGCCTGGCCTGCAAGCCGATCGAATTCTTTGTGCGCCGCGAAGTGTTTCCGCAGTACGCCTGCCGGCCCTGTGAGCGGATCGTGGCCGAACCGGTGCCGCCGGCGATTCTGGATCGCAGCCAGGCCGATCCCAGCCTGCTGGCGCAGGTGACGATCGCCAAGTATCTCGATCATCTACCGCTGTACCGTCAGGAAGGAATCTACGCGCGCAGCGGCGTTGAGCTATCCCGCAGCACGTTGGCTGAATGGATCGGCGCGGTCGGTGTGGCCTTGCAGCCACTGGTGGATGCACTGCGCAGCGACCTGTTAAGCGCGCCGGTGCTGCATGCCGATGAAACCCCGGTGGCGCAACTCGATCCCACCGCTGGAAAAACGAAACGCGCCTATCTATTCGCTTATCGCAGTGCAGTCGGGCCGCCGATCGTTGTGTTTGACTACTGCCCCAGTCGCAGCGGTGAGCATGCGCGGCGATTTCTCGCCGACTGGCACGGCGCGTTGATGGTCGATGACTACGTCGGCTACAAAGCCCTGTTTGCGACGGACGGCCGCACCGAACTCGGCTGCTGGGCGCATGCCCGACGCAAGTTCGTCGACCTGTACAAAGCGAGCACGAGCCCGATTGCCGCCGAGGCGATCGAGCGCATTAGGCAGCTGTACCGCATCGAACGCGAAGCGGCCGACCTCGATGCAGACGACCGAACCCATTGGCGGCAAACCCATGCGCGCCCAGTGCTAGAGGCGTTGCATACGTGGCTGCACGCCCTGCATCGGCAGGTGCTCGGCAACAGCGGCACAGCCAAAGCGATTGCCTACTGCCTGAAGCGCTGGCCCGCGCTCGCACGCTATGCCGAGGACGGCCGTTACCCGATCGATAACAACCCGATCGAAAACGCCATTCGGCCCGTGGCACTCGGCAGGAAAAACTGGCTCTTTGCCGGCTCAGAAACCGCCGGCCGACGCGCCGCCGCCATCATGAGCCTGCTCGCCACCGCCAAAGCCAATCAGCTCGACCCGCATGCCTGGTTGAACGATGTGCTCAATCGGCTACCGACCACCAAGGATCGAGATATCGGCAGTTTGCTACCGCATCGCTGAACCAGCGTGACAGGCTGATCGGCTGCTCGATCCATCCCCGCTGAAAAGGTGTGGTGGCCGGACGCTTACCCTTGGCACGCCGTCGCCTTCGATGGAAGTCAGCCGGCGAACAAAACCAGATGTTCCGGCGTTAGGTCCGCGGCAGCGTGACGCCGGTCTGACCTTGATACGTGCCGTCGCGATCGCGGTAGCTGGTTTCGCAGGGCTCGTCGGATTCGAAGAACAACATCTGCGCAACGCCCTCGTTGG
>DASUOA010000353.1:0-7749 GCA_036276895.1 Arenimonas sp.
CATCACCGCCAGATAAGTGTGAAAGGGCTTGAGTGGCTTCAGCGGCACGATCGCGATTCCGGGATCAGCATGATAGGAAGGCGCGACCACCGCGGTGTAGTCAACACCAGCGGTGAGCGGGCGCGGCGCCGGGGCTTGGCCCGCAGGCCCGACTTCGAACAGGCGCACGGTGCTGCCTGGCACGACGGTATTGGGATTGATCGCCGCCGAGAATTTGGTAGCCCAGGGCGCGACGGTGGAGAAACCGTCCAACGCATTCATTGCCACCGCCGGATCGGCGAAGTTGGCTGGGTTGGCCACCGGGATATTGAGCGTGCCGTCGGTGCTGCCGAGGCGCAGCAGGTCGAACGGGAACGGGATCACCGAGTTGGTCGGATCGAAGCGCGCCGTAATGACGCTGGTGTTGCCGCCGGCCGGAGGCGGTGTTGAGCCCGGGGCTGGAGAGTTGGAGCCGCCACCGCAGGCGGCAAGCAGGACTGACGAAATCGCCAGCGTCAACACGAGACGCAAATTCATGAACGCTACTCCCCCGGATTTCCGGCGCTGTGGTTCGGCCATCTTAAGTTTGTGTTAGATCGACACGCAATGCTCCGCCGTATGGTGCGTATCAGGCCGCGGAATCTCCCCGATACGCGACGTCCTGCTTTTCCGACCATGGGTGGAACGGTCGCGGTGCGTAACCGAGGTCACGGCGCGCGGCGCTGGCATCCGCCAGCAGGTCCTGGTCGAGCCGGGACAGCATCCCCGCAGTTGCGCCGGCGATCAAGCCCAATCGCCGGGCGATCGCCAGCGCCAGCCGGAATGCCACATCTGGCACCTCGACCACCCGCGCCTGCGGCGCCGAGACCGCCAGCGTGCGCCGCAGCATCTCTACAAAAGCCAACGTCTCACCGCCCGGCAGCGCGTACACGCCCCGCCGCGGTTCCGCCGCGCGCAGGCTGTCGATCACCACGGCCGCGAGGTCGTCGGCATGCACTGGCATGCGCAGGCCGCGCGCCCGGCGACTGAGTGGCAGCAAACGCCAGCGCCGCGCCAGCGCGACCACGCGCGACAGGCTGCGATCCGGGCCATTGCCGTAGATCAGCGTCGGCCGCAACAGCAGCAGCGCACTGCCACGCGCGTCGCAGTCGCGCTGCAGGCGCTGCTCGGCCGCCAGCAGGCGCGCGGCGAGGTCGCGCTCGGCGGGATCCGGCGAGGCCTGCTTGCTGACCACGCTGGTCGAGGACAGCGCCACCACCCGCTGCGGCGCCAGTTGCTGCGCGGCGAACCACTGCGCGAACTGGTCGAGCGGCCCGAGGCTGGCGATCGCGACGACCGCGGGCAGGTCAGCAGACACCGGCGATTCCGGCAGGCAGGCCTGAATCCAGCGAACGCCATCGGTGTGACCGCAAGCCTGCCGGCTGACGCCCAGCAAGGGCGGATCGCCCGGCAGACGCCGCTGCAGCAGCGCGCGCCCGACCGGGCCGCTGAGTCCGAAGCAAAGCCAGGTCGGCGTGTGCGAGGCAGGCATTCGCGTCAGCATAACCGCCGCGGCGAACAAGATCGCTTCACGCGGGCGCCCTTGCCGCCTGCGGTAAACTCCGGCGCTCTTGCCTTGCGCGGAATACCGGAGACGCCCGCCGATGCCGAGCGCTGCCCTTGCCCTGATGCTGGCCCTGCCCTTCGTGCTGGCCGGTGTCATCGCCTGCCTGCCGACATCGGCACGGCGCGCGCCGGCCTGGCTGGCGGGGCTGGCCCCGCTGGGCGGCCTGGCGCTGCTGGCGATGCTAACGCCCGATCTGTTTGCCGGCGAGATCGCGCAGCTGCACTTGCCCTGGGTGCCGCAGCTGGGCCTTAACTTCACCTTGCGCCTCGACGGACTGGCGTGGATGTTCGCCGGGCTGGTGCTCGCCATCGGCGCGCTGGTGGTGCTGTATGCGCGCTACTACCTGAGCGAAGAGGACAGCGCGCGGCGCTTCTTCGCCTACCTGCTGCTGTTCATGGGCGCGATGCTGGGCCTGGTCATCGCCGGCAACCTGGTGTTGATGGCGGTGTTCTGGGAACTGACCTCGATCAGCTCCTTCCTGCTGATCGGCTACTGGAACCACCGCCACGACGCCCGCGAAGGCGCTCGCATGGCCTTGACCATCACCGGCCTCGGTGGCCTCGCGCTGCTCGCCGGCGTACTGCTGCTCGGCCGCATTGTCGGCAGTTACGAGCTCGATGCGGTGCTGGCGGCCGGCCCGGTGATCCTCGCCGATCCGTTGTATCCAGTGATGCTGGTGTTGGTGCTGCTCGGCGCCTTCACCAAGTCGGCGCAGTTCCCGTTTCAGTTCTGGCTGCCGCATGCGATGGCGGCCCCGACGCCGGTGTCGGCATACCTGCACTCGGCAACGATGGTGAAGGCCGGCGTGTTCCTGCTGGCGCGATTGCATCCGGCGCTGGCCGGCAGCGACTTGTTCTTCTACTTGGTCAGCGGCATCGGCGCGATCACCCTGCTGGTCGGCGCCTGGCACGCGATCTTCCAGCACGACCTCAAGGGCCTGCTGGCGTATTCGACGATCTCGCACCTGGGCCTGATCACACTGCTGTTCGGCCTGTCGTCGCCGATGGCGGTGGTCGCCGGCCTGTTCCATATCCTCAACCACGCCACCTTCAAGGCATCGCTGTTCATGGCGGCCGGCATCATCGACCACGAGACCGGCAGCCGCGACATGCGCCGACTCGGCGGTCTCGCCAAGGCGATGCCGGTGACCACGACACTGGCGATTGTCGCCGCGCTGGCGATGGCGGGCATTCCGCTGCTCAACGGTTTCCTGTCGAAGGAGATGTTCTTCACCGAAGCGCTGCTGGTCGAGGGCCAGGGCGGCATGCGCCTGCTGGTGGCGATTGTCGCGGTGCTGGCCGGCGCCTTCGGTGTCGCCTACAGCTTGCGTTTCGTACACGACACCTTCTTTGCGCCGGCCATCGAACAGATGCCCAGGACACCGCACGAACCGCCGCGTTGGATGCGCATTCCGGTCGAGGCGCTAGTGCTGGTCTGTCTCGCGGTCGGCATGGTTCCGGCCTGGACCATCGCACCGGTGCTCGAAACCGCCGCCATCGGCGTGCTCGGCGATGCGCTGCCGACATACAGCCTGGCGATCTGGCACGGCATCAACACGCCCTTGCTGATGAGCCTGGCCAGCCTCGCACTCGGCATCACCCTGTATTTCAGCCTGCGCCGGTTGATGGACATCCATGGTATCCGCCATGACTCGCGTGGACGCCGCGCCTTCGTATGGAAGCTGGATCGCGCCGAGAAACTCGCCAGCTGGCTGACCGAAGAGCTGGAGAACGGCAGCCTGCAGCGCTACCTCGGGCTGGTGGTGCTGGCGACGCTGGTACTCGCCGGTTGGCCGTTCCTGATCGACGGCGCCAGCCTGCTGATCGCCGACGCCGCGACTTACACGCAGGCACTGCCGGGCCTGGGCTGGCTGCTGTGGCTGATTGGCGTTGCCGGCACGGTGGCGACCGTCGCACTTCACCGGCAGCGGCTGGTCGCGCTGATCGTGATCGGTGCGGTCGGATTGGCGGTGAGCCTGACTTTTGCCCTGCTGTCGGCGCCGGATCTGGCACTGACCCAGCTGCTGGTGGAAATGGCGACCATCGCGCTGATGCTGCTGGCCTTGAACTACCTGCCGGCGGAGTCGCCGCGCGAGCCGCAGCCGCGGCGCCTGCGCGATGCGGTGATCGCGATCGCCAGCGGCACCGGCATCGGCGCGCTGGTGTACGCGGTGCTGACGCGACCGCTCGATACCGTCGCGGTGGACATGCTCGCGCGATCCTTGCCCGAAGGCGGTGGCAGCAATGTGGTCAACGTGATCCTGGTCGACTTCCGCGGCTTCGATACCCTGGGCGAGATCACCGTGTTCGGCATCGCCGGGCTGATCGTGCACGCACTGCTGCGACAGGCGCGCATCTCGCCGACCGAATCGATCACGACCCCGGCCGATCCGCTGCTGATTCCCAACCTGGTGGCGCGATTGCTGTTCCCGTTGGCGCTGGCGGTGTCGTTCTACCTGTTCCTGCGCGGCCACAACGAGCCCGGCGGCGGCTTCATTGCCGGCCTGGTGCTGGCGGTACCGCTGCTGCTGCAGTACGTGCTCTCGGGTACCGATTACGTCGAGCAACGGATCGGCTTCGATTATCCGCGCGCACTGGCGCTCGGCCTGCTGCTGGCGGCGCTGACCGGTGTCGGCAGCTGGATCTTCGGTTATCCGTTCATGACCAGTGCCTTCGGCCACCCGCACCTGCCGCTGCTCGGCGAGGTGCCGCTGGCGAGCGCGATGGCCTTCGACACCGGCGTCTATGCGGTGGTGGCCGGCTCAACTCTGCTGATGCTGTCGATGCTGGGCCGCATCCGCCCACGTAACCAAGGAGCGACGCGCTGATGGAACTGGCCATGGCCTCCGGCATCGGCGTCCTGGTCGCCGCCGGCGTCTACTTGTTGCTGCGCGCGCGCAGTTTCGACGTGGTGCTGGGACTGACGCTGCTGTCGTATGCGGTGAACTTGCTGATCTTCAGCATGGGCCGGCTGGTCGCTGGCAAGCCGCCGATCCTGCGCGAGGGCCTGGCCTCGACGCTGGTCAACCACACCGATCCGCTGCCGCAGGCGCTGGTGCTGACCGCGATCGTGATTTCCTTCGCGATGACCGCGGTGCTGCTGGTGGTGGCGGTACGCAACCGCGGCGACAACCGCAGCGACCATGTCGACGCGCGCGAGCCGCGCCGGGAGTCGCCATGAGCTCGCACCTGCTGATGCTGCCGATCGTGCTGCCGCTGCTGGTCGCGGCGGTGCTGTTGCTCGGCCCGCGCAAGCTCGCCTGGCAGCGCGGCCTGGGCATCGCGTCGACGTTGGCGTTGCTGCTGCTGGCAGGTGTGATCGCCGCGCGCGCCGATGATGGCAGCCTGTCGGTGTACCTGGTCGGCAACTGGCCGGCCAAGCTCGGCATCGCGCTGCTGGCCGACCGGCTGAGCGCGATCATGTTGCTGGCCACGGCCAGCCTCGGGCTTGCCACCCTGCTGTTCGCCAGTGCCGGCTGGGACCGGCGCGCGCCGCATTTCCACGCCTTGTTCCAGTTGCAGCTGATGGGTTTGAACGGCGCCTTCCTGACGGGCGACTTGTTCAACCTGTTCGTGTTCTTCGAAGTGCTGCTGATCGCGTCCTACGGGCTGATGCTGTCCGGCGGCCGCGGCGTGCGCATGCGTGCCGGCTTCCACTACGTCGCCTTCAACATCACCGCTTCGACCCTGTTCCTGGTGGCGCTGGGCCTGCTTTACGGCCTGACCGGCGCGCTCAACATGGCCGAGATGGCGACCCGTATCGCCGCCATACCCGCGGATCAGGCCGGTCCGATCCGCGCCGCCGGCGGGCTGCTGCTGGTGGTGTTCTGCGCCAAGGCGGCGCTGCTGCCGATGTACTTCTGGCTGCCGGAAACCTACGGCCGCAGTCCGGCGGCGGTGGCGGCACTGTTCGCGCTGATGACCAAACTCGGCGTCTATGCGGTGCTGCGCGTGTACACGCTGGTGTTCGGCAGCGAGGCCGGCGCGGCCAGCGATCTGGCCTGGCCGTGGCTGCTGCCGGCCGGGACGCTGACGCTGATACTGGCGGCGATCGGCGCGTTTGCCGCCAACTCGCTGCGCGATCTCGCCGGTTATCTGGTGGTGGGCTCGGCGGCGACGTTGTTCATCGCCTTTTCGCTCGGCAATGCCGAGGCGATCGGCGCCGGCCTGTACTACCTGTTGCACAGCACTTGGATCGCGGCGGCGCTGTTCCTGCTCGGCGACCAGATCCACCGCCAGCGCGACAATGCCGGCGACAGCCTGCGCAAGCTCGATCACATCGCGCATCGCGGACTGCTCGGGCTGCTGTTCCTGCTGGTGGCGCTGTCGATCGCCGGCCTGCCGCCGCTGTCGGGGTTCATCGGCAAAGTGGGCGTACTGGCAGCCGTGCCGGAGCCGCTGATTCCCTGGCTGTGGCCGCCGATCCTGGTCAGCAGCCTGCTGGTGCTGATGGCCTTGGCGCAGGCGGGTTCGCAATTGTTCTGGCGCGAGGGCGGCGAACCCGCCGCACCTGGCAAGCTGCCGCCGTTGCGCCGGCTGGAGCTCGGCGCGATCGCGTTGCTGTTGCTGTTTGGCATCGGCCTGACCCTGATCGCCGGCCCGGCGCTGCGCTACACCGAGGCTGCCGGCGCCCAATTGCTGCAACCGGGCAGTTACCGGCAGGCGGTCGACGCGGCGCTGCCGGTCACGCGCGAGGTGAATCCATGAGCCGCCTGTTGCCATCCCTGCCGATCGCCGTGACCGTGCTGCTGGTGTGGCTGCTGCTGGTCGACACGTTGGCGCCAGCACATCTACTGCTCGCCGCGTTGCTGGCCGTGCTGCTGCCGCTGTGGAGCGAGCGGCTGCGGCCCGAGCGCGCGCGCATGCGCGCACCCGCCGTTGCCATGCGCCTGGTGCTGGTGGTGCTGTGGGACATCGTGCTGTCCAACATCGAAGTCGCCAAGCGCATCCTCGGCCGCGAAGCGGCGATCCACCCCGGCTTCATCTGGATCCCACTCACACTGCGCAACGAGCACGGCATCGCCGCACTGGCCGGCATCATCACTCTGACGCCGGGCACGCTGTCGGCCGAGCTGTCGGAAGACGGCCGGCACCTGCTGGTGCACTGCTTCCACCTCGACGACGCCGCCGCCACCATTGACCAGATCAAACAGCGCTACGAAGCGCCGCTGCTGGAGATCTTCCCGTGATCGCGACCACGCTCGACATCGTCACCGCCGCGCTGGCGCTGGCGCTGCTGCTGAACCTCTACCGCCTGCTGCGCGGCCCCGGGCTGCCCGATCGCATCCTCGCGCTCGATACGCTGTACGTGAACACCATCGCCCTGCTGGTGCTGTCGGGCCTGCGCGAAGCCAGCGAAATCTATTTCGAGGCAGCGCTGATCATCGCCATGCTTGGTTTCGTCGGCACCATCGTGCTGTCGAAGTACGTGCTGCGCCGGGACATCATCGAATGAACGCGCTGCCGCAAGCGGTCGAAATCATCGTCTGCATCCTGCTGCTGGTCGGCGGCGCCTTCGCCCTGATCGGCTCCTGGGGCCTGGCCAAGCTCGGCGATTTCTTCAAGCGCCTGCACGGCCCGACCAAGGCCACCACACTCGGCGTCGGCGGCATCCTGATCGCCTCGATGCTGGTGCAGGCCTTCTCAGGCAATGGCATCAGCTTGCGCGAACTGCTGATCACGCTGTTCCTGTTCCTGACCGCACCGGTGTCGGCGCACCTGCTGGCCAAAGCCGCGATGGCGCTCGATCCGGACGTGCGTCCGCAGCCACCCGGCCATGACTGAGGGCGCGAGCGCATCGGCCGCCCTCGGGGCACGACTGCGCAGCGCCTCGCTGCTGCTGGCGCCCCTGCTGTCGGCACTGCTGTATGCCTTGCTGCTGGCACAGGGCAGTACGCCAGCGCTGGCAACCACGGTGGCACTGACGCTGTGCTGCGCGCTGTGGTGGATCTTCGAGCCGGTGCCGGCACCAGTCACGGCCTTGCTGCCGCTGGCGGTGCTGCCGACATTGGGCGTGCTCGACGCGCGCCAAGTGGCGCAGAGCTACGGCCATGAACTGATCCTGCTGCTGGCCGGCGGCTTCATGCTGTCGCGCGCGCTGGAGAAGAGCGGCGCGCACCGTCGGCTGGCGCTGGGCATGGTGCGCGCATTCGGCGGTGGCAGCGG
>DASUOA010000354.1:0-6883 GCA_036276895.1 Arenimonas sp.
CGGCGCCGGTGGTGGGCGAGTTGCGTGCCCAGCGCAGCGAGGCTGACCGCGCTGGCAACGATGTCGCTGGCGCCGGCCGCGCGGCCGAAGCCTTTGCCGACGTGCTTCCGCCCCCGCCGGAGTCTTTCGTCGACGAGCACGTTGACCAGCGACGCGCCCGGGAGGCGATGCGTCCAGCTGCCGAGCCAGCATCGGCGCCCGCCGCAGCGTCGCCAATCCTCGATCAGTTGGCCAAACAGCAGGCTGTCCGACAGGATTCCGCTGCCGACCCCGGCTTCGACAGCCGCGACGTCGCCCGCGTCCGCAACGACCAGAAGCTCCCTTTCAAATCCTGGGTGACTCGCATCCATCGTCGCATCGATGAAGGCGACCTGCGCGGCGCCCGCGCCAGTCTCGCCCTGCTGCGCGAGCGCCACCCGCAGCAGCGCATTCCGGTCGAGCTGCTAGACCGCCTGCGCGAATGAGCGGCGAGACACTGGTCGGGGCGGTCGAGTTCGCGCTCGAGGTCAAGAAGAGCCGCTTCCTCGCCAAGGCGACGCCCGTGGAAACGCCGGAGGCGGCGCTGGCCTTCCTGCGCGACATCGGCGACCCCGCTGCCACCCACAATTGCTGGGCCTACCGAATCGGCGAAGCCTACCGCTTCTCCGACGACGGCGAACCCGGCGGCAGTGCCGGCCGACCAATCCTTGCCGCCATCGATGGCCAGGGCGTCGACCGCGTGATGGTGGTGGTGATCCGCTGGTATGGCGGCATCAACCTCGGCGTCGGCGGGCTGGTGCGCGCCTACGGCGGTGCTGCAGCCGAATGCCTGCGTACCGCGCCACGGCGCGCGTTGATCGAATGGCTGGAAATCGAGCTGGCCTGCGACTTCGCCTTGGCGGGAAGCGTGCATGCACTGCTGCCCGCTTTCGACGCGGAGAAGACCGCCGAGCACTTCGAAGCCGACGGCCCGCGCTTGCGTTTGCGGCTGCCGGCCGCAAACTACGCAGCTCTGGACGCGCGCCTGCGCGACCTCAGCCGCGGACGCGCCCGTCTCGCCCGCCTCGACAGCGAAAGCCCGTAATGAATGCAACCGTCGAACCGGCGCCAACCCGGCGCCTGAACACCCTGCGCGGCCTGCTCCCCTTCCTGCGCCCGCACCGGTCGCTGGTGGCCGCATGGCTGGGCGCCCTGCTGCTGTCGTCGACGGCGACGCTGACGCTGCCGGTGGCCGTCAAGCACATGATCGACCAGGGCTTCCAGGCCGGCGCCGATGTCGACCGCTGGTTTCTGCTGCTGTTCGCCGTCGCCTCGCTACTTGCCATCGCCACCGCGGCGCGCTTCTTCTTCGTGTCGCTGTTGGGCGAAAAAGTGATCGCCGATCTGCGTCAGCGTCTGTACGGACATCTGCTGTCGCTGGACCAGAGCTTCTTCGAGCGCAGCCGCACCGGCGAATTGCTGTCGCGGCTGTCGGCGGACACCGAACTGCTGCGCAGCGTGATCGGATCGAGCATGTCGGTGGCGCTGCGCAGCTCGATCACCGTCATCGGCAGCGCCATCATGCTGGCGGTGACCAGCCCGCGCCTCGCCGGCCTGGCATTGGTCGGTATCCCCCTGATCGTGCTGCCGATCGTGGTCTCCGGTCGCCGCGTGCGCGCAGTGTCGAAGGACAGCCAGGACCGTGTCGCCGATGCCAACGCCCGTGCCGGCGAAACGCTGGGCGCCATGCACACGGTGCAGAGCTACGCGCGCGAGGATTTCGAACGCGGCCGTTTCGGCGAGGCGGTGCAGCGCGCGCTCAAGACCGCGCGCAAGCGCATCCGGATGCAATCCTTGTTGACCGCCATCGTGATCGTGCTGGTGTTCGGCGCCATCACCACGGTGCTGTGGGTGGGTGCCAAGGACGTGATCGCCGGCAAGCTATCGGCCGGCGTACTCAGCCAGTTCGTGCTCTACGCTCTGCTGGGCGCTGGATCGATCGGCGCGCTATCGGAAGTGTGGGCCGAAGTGCAACGCGCGGCCGGTGGCATGGGTCGTATTGCCGAACTGCTCGAAGAACGCTCGACATTGACCGTGCCGGCGCAAGCGAAAGCGCTGCCAGCACGCGTGCGCGGCGAGCTGGCCATCGAGCACGCCACCTTCCACTACCCCACCCGCCCCGACACCCCGGCCTTGCGCGACTTCAGCCTGCAGGTGCGCCCCGGCGAAACCGTGGCCTTGGTCGGCCCCTCCGGCGCCGGCAAGAGCACGGTGTTCCAGCTGCTGCTGCGCTTCCACGACCCCGACCACGGTCGCGTACTGCTCGACGGACACGACCTGCGCGAAGTCGAACCCGCCGCGCTGCGCCAGCAGATCGCGCTGGTGCCGCAGGACCCGGTCATCTTCGCCGCCACGGCAGGCGACAACCTGCGCTACGGCCGCCTCGACGCCAGCGCTGACGACATCATCGCCGCCGCCCGCAGCGCCGAAGCGCACGATTTCCTGAGCGCTTTGCCGCAGGGCTACGACAGCGAACTCGGCGAACGCGGCGCACGTCTCTCCGGCGGCCAGCAGCAGCGGCTGGTGATCGCCCGCGCGCTACTCAAGGACGCCCCTATCCTGCTGCTTGACGAAGCCACCTCGGCCCTCGACGCGCAAAGCGAACGCGCCATCCAGCAAGCCCTCGAACGCCTGATGCAGGGCCGCACCACCATCGTCATCGCGCACCGCCTCGCCACCGTGCTCAAGGCCGACCGAATCGTGGTGATGGACCAAGGACGTGTGGTCGCCGAGGGCACGCACAGCGAGTTGCTGGCGCAGGGCGGGTTGTATGCGGAGTTGGCGCGACTGCAGTTCGATCACTGACCCCTGAAAAACAAAGCCCCGCCGGAGCGGGGCTTTGCACGACGCGATGCTTGCCGCGTCAGGCAGGCGCGACGTTCGATGCCTGGGCGCCCTTGGGCCCCTGCACCACTTCGAACATCACGCGCTGTCCTTCCTGCAAGGAACGGAAGCCCTGCGACTGGATCGCCGAGTAATGGACGAACAGGTCGGAGGTGCCATCCTCGGGCGCGATGAAGCCGAAGCCCTTGGCGTCGTTGAACCATTTGACGGTGCCGTAACTCATGTACTACCTCGAAGGCTGATGGGTCGAGCGTGCACGGGGCCTTCGACGGCCAAGGGGGGCGTGCACGCTTCGAGTATGTACAAGCGTTCCCGACTTGACAACGCCCTGGCGATGCGCCCGCCAGCTCAGCCCAGCAAGTCCTGCAGCAACTTGGGCAGCTCACTGCTGGCCGCTTCGACATTCTCGAGCACTTCGTCGAGGGTGATCTCGCGGTCATCGCCGCAACCGGCCGCCCAGTTCGCCACCACTGCGACGCAGACGTAGTCGAGGCCGAGTTCGCGGGCGAGGCCGGCTTCGGGCATGCCAGTCATACCGACCAGGTCACAGCCGTCGCGGCGCAGGCGGGCAATCTCGGCGCGGGTTTCCAGCCGCGGGCCTTGGGTCGCGCCGTAGCAGCCGCCGTCGACCATCGCCACGCCGGCACGCCGCGCCGCCTCCAACAGCTCACGACGGAACGACGGCGTGTAGGGATCACCGAAGTCGACGTGCAACACCTCGCTACCTGGCTCTTCGCAAAAGGTGCTGATGCGGCCCCAGGTGTAGTCGATCAACTGATCGGGCGCGGCCAGCACGCGCGGCCCGAAGCGCTCGCTGATGCCGCCGACAGCATTGACCGCCAGCACCCGCCGCGCACCGAGCTGCTTGAGTTGCCAAAGATTGGCGCGATAGTTGACCTTGTGCGGCGGTAGCGCATGCGCTTCGCCGTGGCGGGCCAGGAAGGCGACGCGCTTGCCGGCCAGCTCGCCGATCCGCACCGGACCCGAAGGCGCACCGTAGGGTGTGTCGCCCTCGACGCTTTCCACCGCGTCGAACGCCGCCAGCCTGTAAAGGCCGGTACCGCCGATTACCGCCAGATCGATCGCCATCGCTCAGCCCTCGTAGGCGTAGATCGCCGGCAGGTTGCGGCCCTGCTCGTGGTAATCCATACCGAAGCCGTAGACGTAGTAGTCGGGCAGGTCGAGGCCGATGTAGTCGGCGCGGATGCCCTCGGCGCAGCGGTCATGCAACTTGCGCGTCATCACCGCGATCTTCACTTCGCTGGCGCCTTCAGTCACGCACCAGTCGCGCACCGCCTTGAGCGTGTGGCCTTCGTCGAGGATGTCGTCGGCGAGCAGCACCTTGCGACCGGCGAGCGGTGTCACCGGGCGATGCAACCAGACCAGGTCGGTGCCGCGCGTTTCGCCGCGGTAGCGGGTCGCGTGCAGGTAGTCGAACTCCAGGTCGATGCCGAGTTCCAAGGCCAGCTGCGCGGCGAACAGCATGCCGCCGTGCATGATGGTGAGATACACCGGCCGTTCGCCGCTGTAGTCAGCACGGATCTCGCCGGCCATGCGGCGGATCGCCGATTCGATGGCCGCGCGATCGAAGATCACCCGGGACTTGCTCAACGCAGTGGAAAGCTCATGGCTCATATCAGCACACCTGGCTGTCGGCACCGGTCAGCTGCGACCGCGCCTGGTGATAGCGCGCGTCGGCGAGCAGCCCGTCCCAGCCACAGGGGCCACGACCGAGCAGCGCGCTGAGCGTCGCCGTATTGGAATGTGGGCGGCGATCCATCGCCGCCAGCGAATCGACAACGAGCGCCGGCGCGCAGACCAGCACCACGTCGCAACCGGCATCGAGATGGGCGTCGATGCGCGCCGCCACACCGCCGGCGGATTCCGCCGCGGCCATGCCGATGTCGTCGGAGAAGATCACGCCGCGGAAACCCATCTCGTTGCGCAATATGTCCCGCAACCAGCGCGGCGAGTAGCCGGCCGGTTCGGGCGCCACCGCCGGATAGCTGACGTGCGCCATCATCACCGCATCGGCACCGGCCTCGATGCCGGCAACGAAGGGCACGAGGTCTTCGGCACGCAGCGTCTCGAGCGGGCGCGGATCAACCGCGTTGTCGAAATGGGTGTCTTCCAGCACCGAGCCGTGCCCCGGAAAGTGCTTGAGCGTCGCCGCCATGCCGGCCGCGTGCATGCCGCGCACATAGGCGCGGGTGAACTCGGCAACGATCTCCGGCTCGGCGGCGAAAGCGCGATTGCCGATGGCAAGATTGCCGCGACCGAGATCGACCACCGGCGCGAAACTGAGATCCACGCCGCTGGCGCGCACTTCGCTCGCCATCAGCCAGGCGTGCTGCTCGGCCATACGCAGCGCGCCCGCCGGATCCTGGCGATACATCGCGCCGAAGCCCTCCAGCGGCGGCAAGGCCGCATAGCCGTCGCGGAAGCGCTGCACGCGTCCGCCTTCCTGGTCGACACAGAGCAGCTGCGGTCGCGGCGCGGCGGCGCGGATCGATGCGCTCAGTTCGGCGACCTGCGCCTTGGAGGCAAAGTTGCGCGAGAACAGGATCACGCCGGCGACAGACGGATGCTGCAGCCAGTCGCGTTCTTCAGCCGACAGTTCGGTGCCGGCAATGCCGATGACCAGCATCAGGCTTTCTCCTCGGGCGTCCAGGTGGAATACGGTCGCTCGGCCAGCGCCAGGTTGTAGTAACGCGCTTCGTCGGTCACTTCCTCTCCGAGCCAATCAGGCCGCGCAAACGCCTCGTCCGCATGCTCCAGCTCCAACTCGGCGACGATCAGCCCGGCGTTGTCGGCGAAGAACTCGTCGACCTCGAAGGTGTGGCCCTCGAACTCGACGTAGTGTCGCAACTTGTCGATGCGGCCACCGATGCACAGTGCCAGCAGCGCGTCGGCATCGGCGACCGGGATGGCGTAGTCGAACTCCTGCCGCGTATGGCCGAGCTCACGCGACTTCAGATTGAGAAAGGCCTCACTACCGGCGATACGCACCCGCACCGAGGCCCTCTGCCGGCCGCTGCGCAGCGCCTCGGCATCATTGAGGTAGCCCTGCGCCATGCGCACGCTGCGCACGACCTGGCTGCGCCAGTTGTCGCCGATGACCCGGTACTTGCGTTCGATCTCGATGCCCATGCGTTATTTCTCGAACACCGCGATCGATTCGACATGCGCCGTCTGCGGGAACATGTCCATGGCGCCGGCCGCCTTCAGCGTGTAACCGCGCTCGCGCACCAGGAAGCCAGCATCGCGCGCCAACGAGGCCGGATGGCAGGACACGTAGACGATGCGCGAGATGCCCTTCAGCGGCAGCTGCGCCAACACTTCGGCGGCGCCGGCACGGGGCGGGTCTAGCAGCAACTTGTCGAAGCCGGCCTTCATCCACGGCTCGCCCGACAGATCCTTGGCGAGATCGGTGGCGTGGAACTCGACATTGGCCAGCCCATTACGTGCTGCGTTCTCGCGCGCTCGCTGCACCAGTCCGGCATCGCCCTCGACACCGACCACCTGCCCGGCGCGGCGCGCCAACGGCAGGGTGAAGTTGCCGAGGCCGCAGAACAGGTCGAGCACGCGCTCACCCGGCTGCGGGTCGAGCAGCTCGATCGCCTTGGCGATCATGCGATCGTTGATACCGGCATTGACCTGGATGAAATCGAGCGGCTGGAAGTGCAGGCGCAAGTCGAACCCGGCGAGCGGAAAGCTGAGCTCCGGCGCGGCCTCCGGCCACAGCGGACGCACCGTGTCGATGCCGCCCGGCTGCAGGAAGACCGCGAAGCCGCTGTGCTGCGCGAAGGCGATCAGTTTGTCGCGATCGCCCTCCGTTAGTGCTTCGAGATGCCGGAACACCAGCGCCACCGGCCCGTCGCCGGCGATGAACTCGATCTGCGGAATCGTGCGTCGGCCGTCGAGGCTTTCGATCAAGGCGGACAGCTCGGGGATACGCGCGCCGATGGCCGGGATCACCGTGTGGCATTCGTTGAGATCAGCGACGAAGCGCGGATCGAGC
>DASUOA010000355.1:0-2452 GCA_036276895.1 Arenimonas sp.
AGTCGCAAGGCCGTGTTGCGCCTGGGCCGCACCATCTATCCCTTCCTCAAGGACGAGCTGTTCCTGCCCTGGGACGAGGAGGGATTCGATGCCCACCTCAACGCTGCCATCGACTGCTTCGTCGAGGAGCACTTGCTCAACATCGCCAGCGACGACGAGGGCGGCATCCTCGCGCGGCGCCACGGCCAGACCGACGAGGTGTTCCGCCTGCGCGCGGTCGCGCACTGCCTGCAGCAGGCCTTCGAGCGTTACTTCATCGCCATCACCACCCTGGTCAAGAACGGCCCGCAGGTGCTGTCCTCGGGCGAGCTCGAAACCCTGTGCCATCTCACCGCGCAGCGGCTCAGCCTGCTGTACGCACCGGCGGCGCCGGAGTTCTTCGACAAATCCTTGTTCCGTGGCTTCATCCAGAAGCTGCGCGAACTGAAACTGGTCTGGGTGGCGGAAAACGGCAAGCTCGATTTCGACGCGCAGCTGATCGCCTGGGAGAAGGACGCCAAAGTGGTGCTCGGCCGCGAGCTGCGCCACACCATCGCCAAGCTGTCGCCGGAGGCGGTGAGCAAAGCGACCGCCGCCGGCAGCCGCGACAAGGGCGAATAGACCGACGCCGTCAGGCGTCGAGATCGGGAATCAGCCGGCTCTCGAGCTGCGCGATCAGGTCCTTGAGGTGCAGCTTGCGCTTCTTCAGGCGCTTCAAGGTGAGCTCATCGGTGCCCGGCATTGCCGCGAGGCGGTCGACGGCGAGGTCGAGGTCACGATGCTCCTGCCGCAGCTGCACCAGCATGGCGGTGATTTTGGCCGGATCGTCCTGGTGCATGCGCCCTCCCCTCGCGGCAGCTTACACCCGGCGCCGGTGGCGTCGCAGCGGTAGAATGGCGCCCCCTCGCAGCACCCCTTTGCCGCCATGACCTTGCCCTTGGCCGACCCGTTACCGCGCGCTCGTGCCCGTTCGGTGGACCACCACAAGCTCGCAAAGCGCCTGCGCCGCCAGGTCGGCCAAGCCATTGCCGACTTCGGCATGATCGAAGACGGTGACCGGGTGATGGTCTGCCTGTCCGGCGGCAAGGACAGCTACACCATGCTCGACGTGCTGCTGCAGTTGCAGGCCAAGGCGCCGGTGCGGTTCTCGCTGACCGCGGTCAATCTCGATCAGAAGCAGCCAGACTTCCCGGAGCACGTGCTGCCCGACTATCTGCGATCGCGTGGGGTCGACTTCGAGATCCTCGAGCAGGACACCTATTCGGTGGTCAAGCGCGTGGTGCCCGAGGGCAAGACGATGTGCTCACTGTGCTCGCGGATGCGTCGCGGCGCGCTGTACAGCCATGCCAAAGCCAAGGGATATACCAAGATCGCGCTGGGCCATCATCGCGACGACCTGATCGCGACCTTTTTCCTCAATCTTTTCTTCCACGCCAAGCTCGCCTCGATGCCACCCAAGCTGCTGTCCGACGACGGCCAGCACGTGCTGATCCGGCCGCTTGCGTACTGCCGTGAAGACGACATCGCCGACTACGCGCAGTGGCAGGGCTTCCCGATCATCCCCTGCAATCTTTGCGGCTCGCAGGAGAACCTGCAGCGCAAGCAGGTGCGCAACCTGATGCGCAGTTGGGAGCAGGAGTTTCCGGGCCGTATCGAGTCGATCGCCAAGTCGATGATGGATGTGCGTCCGTCGCAGCTGGCCGACCGCAACCTGTTCGACTTCCTCGCGCTCGGTCGTGCTGGTGAAGCACCGCTGCCCGATGCGCACGCCTGGCTGGCCGGCGAGCCGGCGGGCGAGACTGCCTGATCCAGATGTTTCCGCAGCACCGCGCATGACTGCGCGGCCGCTTCCGCTTTGACCGCAAGGATCGTTGATGTTCTTCCGCAATCTCTGTTTCTTCCGTTTTGCCGCTGCCAGCAACAAGTTGTTCGATGATCTGGATTCGCACCTGGGCGAATGCGCGCTCAAACCCGTTGGCCCGCAGGAGATGATCTCGCGCGGTTTCGTGTCGCCCTTTGGTCGCGACGAGCTGGCGCTGAGCCATCGCATCGGTGATGCGCTGTGGCTCACCTTGGGTGGCGAGGACCGGCTGCTGCCGGGCGCCGTGGTCAACGAGGCGCTGTCGAAGAAGCTGGCCGAGCTCGAGGCCAAAGAAGGACGCCGGCTCGGTGGCAAGGCGCGCAAGCGCTTGAAGGAAGACATCGTGCACGAGCTGCTGCCGCGCGCCTTCGTGCGGCCGATGCGTCTCAATGCCAGCATCGATCTGGAGCATGGTTTCCTCGCGGTCGACACCAGTTCGCGCAAGTCGGCCGAGGCCTTCTCGACCGAGTTGCGGCATGCGTTGGGATCGTTTCCGGCGCTGCCGCTCAATGCCGAGGTGAGTCCGCGTGCGGTGCTGACCGGCTGGGTCAGTGGCGAGCCCTTGCCGCAGGGTCTGGAGCTGGGCGACGAGTGCGAGCTGAAGGATGGTCT
>DASUOA010000356.1:0-5504 GCA_036276895.1 Arenimonas sp.
TGGGCCTGCTGACAGTCAACCGCGACACCACCATCAACCTGAACACGGCCCCGGGCAGGGTGTTGTCGCTGTTACCGGGACTCGATCCTGGCGACGCCGAGCGCCTGCGCGCTTTGCGCGAAGCTGCGCCCCTAGTCTCCATGCACAACGCCCTGCAGGCGTTTCCGATCGCCGAGGAGGTTCGAGAAGCCCTGAACCTCTTTGCAAACGAGTCCGGCAACCTTATCCTTTGGGATCGCCGTCTTGGCACGAAGCGCCTTGCCCACTGGACCCTGACCCCGATGGGCAACTCTGGCAAACCTTGGCGCATCGATTACGAGGTCACCCTTCCGCGTGGCAACCAATCCGATCAGCCCGTGGCTGGAAAGCCTGAAACGCCGTTTTTCTCCCCGTCGAATCCGTCTCGGCAGTGACGGCGCATCGCCGCTTCCCGGTGGCGAGAGCAGGTCTTTGCAATGCCTGGTTGGCAGAGAAATCTGCCTGTTCAGCCTTGTAGACGCGGGCAAGGCGCCAGCCAAGCAGCGCACGGCGATGGTGGCATTGGCAGTACGCCGCGCCGCACCCTTTGCCGACCCGGACTTTGGAATCGCCTGGTTCGGGGACACCGCCGCGGTGTGGTTCTGGTCCCGCGCCCGGGCGCTCTCTTCGCTGACCGGAGAACAAGCAGGGAACGCCACCTTCGTCCCCGAGGCCCTGTTCACAGGCACCCCCTCGGCCGAATCCGGAGCCGAGCTGCTGGCACTGACGGCGGGCTTCGAAGGGCGAGCGTGGAAGCAGGGTCGACTGGTAGCCAGCCGCTGGTGGCCCGAGATCCCATCCGCCGAGGCGTGGCGCACGTTCGAACGTGGCGCGTCGCTGCCGCCCACGGGTTCGGTTCCCGAGCCACTATCCACCCAGATCGCTGCTCGACCGTGGCCGGCGATGAAAGCGGATGCCGGGAGCTTCAATCTGTCAGCCCTGCACCAGCTCGCGCCCCGTGCCACGCTGGCCATCGGAGCCTTCGCCACGGTCATGGCGGGCTATGAAGTGGGCGCCATCGGTCGCAGCCTTTGGACCATGCAACAGGCCAAGGCCGAAGCCGAAGCACTCGATGAGCCGCTCAAGCGGATCCTGACGGCGCGCGAGCAGGCGGATGCTTACCAGGCGGAAATTGCGAAGCTGCTGACCCTGCGCGCGGCGCATTCGCAGTTGGCACTGATCGCCGAGATATCGCGGGTGATTCCACCTGGACAGTGGCGACTGCTGCAGTGGCAGCAACCCGCTCCAGGGCGCGTGGAGGCCACCATCGCCACCACCCGCCCCGACCCGGAGGCGTTGGTCGCGGCGCTGGAAGCGTCTCCGATCTTCAGCGAGGTCAGCACAGCGCTGTCATCACGGCGCAACGAGATCACCATCAGCGCCCGCACAGTGGCCACGGAGACGGCACCATGAGTCGCCAAGGGCTGCAGGATCGCCTGCGCCAAGCACTCGCGGAAAACCCGCGGCTGCGCTTGGCGATCCCACTGCTGGGCCTGCTGGCCACCCTGTTTGCATGGCAGGAACTCGACGCCGTGCGCGGGGATGCAGCCAAGGCCGCGCAAGCCGAACAGGCCAAGCTGGCGCGTATCAAAGCCTTGCGTGGCCAGGACTTCTGGCTGGAGCGCGCGGACGAGTCGCAACGCATCCGCGACGCGCTGCTGGCCGAAATGCCGCTGACCGCCACGCCCGGCCTCGCGCAGGCTTCCGTGCAGAGCCAGTTGACGGCTTTGAGCCGCGCGCTGGGCGGTCGCAGCAATGCGCGGATCACGGCCGAGCCGGTCCTCGACGACACACTCCCCGAGGGCATTGTCCGTATTCGCGGAAGCTTGAGCGCAGGCATGGCCCCACGACAGGCACTCGATATCCTGCAACGTATCGAGAGCGCGGCCAACCTGAACGTCATTGAACGCAGCGACATCCGTAGCGGTAGCAACCAGACCGCAAGCATCGTATTCAGCGCCTACTTCCGACTGCAAGCCGATGGAGTGGAGGAATGAAGCGGGTTCACGGATTCGTTCTGGCGGCACTGGCCGGTGTCGCCACCGGCCTGCTCTGGCAGCCCGCAGTGGTTACGACAACCGGCGCGGAAGATGACATCTGGTCGGTTCCCGAACCATCCGAACTTGCCCGATACGACGCAGCCGACCTGGCAACCGTGCGCAAGCAGGTGCAATGGGGGGGTGAGAGCAGTGATCAACAGGACACAGCGAAGCAGGAACAGTCGTGGCGACTGGCGGGCATTTCGCGCGATCCGGATCCCGTTGCGCTGATCCAGATGACCAAGTCCAAGCAGCTGTTGCGGCTCGCCGCCGGGGCCGAATTGCCTGATGGCAGTCGTGTCGAGCGCATCGAGAACGATCGGGTGACCGTCATCAACGGCGATTGCCGACGCACCCTGCAACTGTATCGACCGGACCAGCCGGCGAGCTCTGCCGTCTGCGAAGGCGTTGCAGACGAATGAATTTGAAATGGGAGACCGCATGAACCCGCATCGCGTCGCGTACGGCATGCTCGCGCTGGGACTGACCCTCCTTGCCGGCTGCGCCACCGCCCCCTCCAAGCCCACCTTGAAGCCGGGCCTCGACCTGCCACCGAGGACCGCCCAGAGCGCTCCTGACGGCCTGTCAGATGCGCCGGCAAGCACCCCGCGCCTGTCCTTGCAGCAAGTCGATACGCCCAAGGCCGATGTGGTCGCACAGCGCTCGTCGGGACTTGATGACGGCGAGCGGTTGCCCGACCTCGGCACGCAGCGATTGAAGATCAACGCACAGGATCTGCCGGTGCCGGCCTTCATCAATGAAGTCTTCGGTGACCTGCTTGGCCTGACGGTCAACATGGACAGTACGGTGTCCAAGCTGCAGGAGCTGGTGAGTCTGAACACCGCAAGCGGCCTGCCGCCCAAGGAGCTCTTCACCGTCGCGCGCAACGTCCTCGCCGACTACGGTGTTGGCGTGTCGGTCGAAGATCGTGTCGTCCGCTTCGCGGTGATGTCCAAGGGCGCATCGCCGACACCGCCCCTGGTGGTCAGTGGCCGCGCATTGCCGGACGTGCCGGTGAGCCATCGCCCGGTGTTCCAGCTGGTGGAGCTGGAAGTGGTTCGGGCGTCCGACGCGCAGCGCTGGCTGAGCACGGTGTTCGGCAGCGAAGTGACGGTGCGCGACGAGGCAGGCCGCAATGCGCTGCTGATCAGCGGCAAGCCGGTGCAGGTCAAGCAGGCCCTCGACGCACTGCGCGTGTTCGACCGGCCGCTGATGCGCGGCCGCATCAGCACGCGACTGGAGCCAGCCTTCCTGCCGGCAGACCAACTCGCCGACCGTCTGGTCGAAGTGTTGACCCTGCAAGGCTATGGCATCAGCAAATCGGTGTCGGCTCCGTCCAGCGTCATCGTGCTGCCGGTCACGGCGGTCAATGCCGTGCTGGTGTTCGCGACCTCGCAAGAGACGCTGGAATACACCGTGGCCTGGGCGAAGGAGCTCGATCGTGTCAGCCCGAATGCGGGCACGCGCTCGATGTTCTATTACCAGGTACGCAATACCAAGGCATCCGATATCGCGTCGATACTGAATGGCGGAGCGGCAGAGGCGACCTCCGAGGCGCCAAGCGCAACGCCGGCAGCCGGCCGCCAGCCCGCTCGAAACAACGCGGCGATGGGCTCGCGCGTGGTGGTCGACGAACCACGCAACGCTCTGATCTTCAACGGCGACGCCGCAGACTGGCAGCATATGCTGACATTGATCCGGCAGATGGATCGCGCACCGCGACAGGTGATGATCGAAGTGACCATTGCCGAAGTGACCCTCGACAAGGGCATGCAGTCCGGCGTGCAATGGTTTGCCAAGAACGGGTTCGGCCGATTCAACGGCGAGCTGACCTCAGGCCCAATCAGCGGCGGAGATTCGAGCGACGATACTGGGTCCGACAACGATTCGGGCGGTTCCGGTCAAAGCGGACTGACGTACCTGCTCGACGTGATGGGGGATAACCGCGCCACCTTGACCGCACTCGCCAATGACAGCCGGGTCAGCATCCTGTCGACGCCGCGACTGCTGGTCAAGAGCGGCAGCGAGGCCAGCATCGACGTCGGCACCGAGATACCGACCATCACCATGACCACCACATCCGGGCAGCAGACCGACGGCACCAGCAACCTGCTGCAATCGGTGCAATACCGGAAAACCGGCGTCATCCTCAATATCAGTCCGACGGTTTACTCCGACGACCGCATCGATCTCGATATCGATCAACAGGTCAGCGATGCCATCGCACTGAAAGGTGGCGAAACTGCCGGCTCACCGTCGATCTTCAATCGTGCCATCAAGACCTCGCTCAGTCTGCGTGATGGCGGATCCGTGGTCATGGCCGGCCTGATTTCGGAGCGCGTCACTCAGGATGATTCTGGGGTTCCGTATATCAAGGACATCCCATTGCTCGGGCGCCTGTTCAAGACCACCGGCACAAGCACCGACCGCACCGAACTGGTGCTGATGATCGTCCCCTACATCATCGAATCGGATGACCGCGCGACGCAGGTCAGCCAGGCGATCATGGAGCAGTTCGAACTGCTCGACCTGTCCACGCCCACCGACGAATGATGCGAGTTCGCGCTGGGCGCGGCAGCGCCCACCGCCCCGGCGGCAGCGTTATTCCACCCGCCGCCGCAGATAATTCAGCAGATCGATCCGGGTAATCAGCCCGAGGAAGCGGCCACGATCGACCACGATGGCGACGTGGCCGCGGCTGAACACCGGCAGCAGCGACTCCATCGGCGCGGTGACTTCGACCAGGTCGAGCTTGCGCACCATCGCGGTCGCCACCGGGTCGAGGAAGCGCGACTCGTCGCCGAACACGTGCAGCAGCACATCGGACTCGTCGACGATGCCGACGATCTGCTCGCCGTCCATCACCGGCAGCTGCGAGACGTCGTACATCTTCATGCGCTGGTAGGCGACGGTCAGCGTGTCCTTCGGGCTGACCACCACGGTGTCGCGCTGCGCATAGGGACGCAGGATCAGGTCGCGCAGGTCGTTGTGACGCGGACGCTCGATGAAGCCGTGGTCGAGCATCCAGTAGTCATTGAACATCTTCGACAGGTATTTGTTGCCGGTGTCGCAGACGAACACCACGACCTTCTTCGGCGTGGTCTGTTCGCGACAGTACTTGAGCGCGGCGGCAAGCAAGGTGCCGGTCGACGAGCCACCGAGCACGCCCTCCTTGATCAGCAGCTCGCGGCCGGCGATGAAACTCTCGCGGTCGGAAATGGCATAGGCCTTCTTGACCCGAGTGAAGTCGGAGATATCCGGCAGGAAATCCTCGCCGATGCCCTCGACCAGCCAGCTGCCGGATTTGGTGCTGAGTACGCCTTCGTTGATGTACTGGGTCAGGATCGAGCCGACCGGGTCGGCCAGGATCAGCTCGGTGTGCGGCGAGTGCCGTGCGAAGCAGCGCGACAGACCGGTCATGGTGCCGGAGCTGCCGCAGCCGAACAC
>DASUOA010000357.1:0-10767 GCA_036276895.1 Arenimonas sp.
TCAGCCAGCGCCTGCTGCACCGACTCGATGCCAGCGTCACCCAGAGTCTCGCGCACGCAGTCGGCGACCGTCTGCGTCTTCTGCGCTTCGCACAGCGCCTTGGCTTCGGCAGCCAGTTGCATAGCGGGTGGCAGCTGCGGATCTTCCGCCAGCGCGGCGGCCGCGCACAGGGACAAGGCCAAGGGCAACAGGGTGATCTTGCGCAAGACTTGCTTCCTCGTAGGGACGGATTTCCGCGCCTAGTGTGCGCGATGAGGGCGCCCGCGTCCTGTCCCGGTAGTCACCCCGCCAGCGCCAGCGCCCACAACGGCAAGGTCAACAACGACAAGCCGATGCCATACCCCACCAGCGCCGCCGCCAAGCGCGGCGCGAGGTTGTGCGCGATGGCGAGCGCGGCGGCGGTGATCATCGGCGGCATCGCGGCTTCGAGGATCACTGCCTGTCTTGCCAGGCCGTCGAGGCCGAGCAGCCAGCACAGTGGGATCGCCAGCAGCGGCATCACCAGCAGTTTGAGCAGCAGGCCGGCGGCGAGCGGGCGCAGCTCTTCGCGCGGCAACGCGAGACGGATCGACAGACCAACCGCGAGCACCGCCAGCGGCAGCAGCGCATCGGCGAGACGTTGCAAGGCGCCGGCGATGAACGCGGGTGGCTCGGCAGGCATCAGCGTGAGCGCGAACACCAGTGCGATGAACGGCGGGAAGCGCAGGATGCGCATGGCGATGTCGCGGGTGGTGGGTTCGCTATCACCTCCAAAGCGCGCCAGCACGTAAAGACCGAACGTCGAAGCGATCAGGAAGGCACCGAACTGGTCGTACACCACGGCGTACGGCAAGGCCGCTTCGCCGAGCAAGGCGCGCACCAGCGGATAGCCGAGAAACGAGGTGTTGCCGAGTGCGACCAGCAACAGCAGTACTGCTTGCTCATCGCGCCGAAGGCCGAGCGCGCGGGTGACCGCGCCGACCAGCACCATCGTCGCAGCGAGCAGCAACCACGGCACCGCGGCCACCGCCAGCAGTTCGACACTCAGTGTGAGCTGCGGCGCGTAGCGCAGCACCGCCGCCGGCAAGCAAACGTAAAGCACGATCTTGTTGAGCACCTCCGAGGCGTTGTCGGGCAACACCGCAAGACGCTGGAACAGCAGTCCCAGCGCTAGCATGACAAGGATCAGCGCGAAGGCGTCGAAGGCCATCAGTAGCCGGCGGCCTGGCCGTCCTTGCGGCTTTCGCTGGCGCCGATCCAGCCGCCTTGCGGATTACGCGCGATCGCCTGGTAGCCGCCGAAGGGGCCGTCGGCGGCCTGGATGCGATGGCCTTTGCGCTGCAGGGCGCGCAGCGTTTCCAGCGGAAAGCCGCTTTCGAGATTGAGCACGCCGCCATCGTCCATCTCGACCAGCTGCCCGGCGGGATCGGTCGAGCCGTCGTGATGGATGCGCGGCGCATCGCCGGCCTCCTGCAGGTTCATGCCGAAGTCGACCAGGTTCATCACGATCTGCGCATGGCCCTGCGGCTGCATCGCACCGCCCATCACGCCGAAGCTGACCCACGGCGCGCCGCTTCGCGTGAGAAAGGCGGGAATGATGGTGTGGAACGGACGCTTGCCCGGCGCGTAGCTGTTGGGGTGGCCGTCTTTCAGCACGAACTGCTCGCCGCGATCCTGGAAGATGAAGCCCAGCCCCGGCGGTGCCATGCCGCTGCCCATGCCGCGGTAGTTGGACTGGATCAGCGAGACCATCATGCCTTCGCTGTCGGCAGTGGTGAGGTAGATGGTGTCGCCCTGATTGAGCGCGCCGCCGGCATCGACCGATTTTGCCGCGCGCTCCGGATCGATCAACTTGCGCCGTTCATCGGCGTAAGGCTTGGAGATCAGTTGCTGCACCGGCGCCGGGTGGAAGGCCGGATCGGCATACCAGCGCGCGCGATCGGCAAACGCCAGCTTCTTGGCTTCGACGAACAGGTGCACATGCTCGGGCGAGCCGAAGGGGATTGTCGAGAAGTCGAAGCCTTCGAGGATGTTGAGGATCTGCAGCGCGGCGATGCCTTGGCCGTTCGGCGGCAGCTCCCAGACATCGACGCCGCGGTAGTTGCTGCTGACCGGCTCGACCCACTCGCCTTCGTGCGCCGCCAGATCCTCGTAACGCAGGAAGCCGTCGTTGTCCTTGAAGTAGCGGTCGATCGTGCGCGCGATGTCGCCCTTGTAGAAGGCATCGCGGCCGCCCGTGGCGATGGCGTCCAAGGTGCTCGCGAGGTGCGGGTTCTTCCACGACTCGCCCTTTCGTGGCGCGCGGCCGTCGATCGTGAACTGCGCGGCAAAGCCCGGCCACTTCGACAGCACGGGCACGCTGCGCTGCCAGTAGTAGGCAATCACTTCGTGGACCGGATGGCCCTCGCGGGCGTAGCGAATCGCGGGCGCCAGGTTGTCACGCATCGGCCGCTTGCCGAAACGCTGGTGCAGCGCGAACCATGCATCGACGGTGCCGGGCACGGTGACCGGCAGGGGGCCATGCGAGGGCACGCTGGTGTAGCCGTTGTCGCGGAACCACTGCAGCGTGAGCGCGCGCGGCGAACGGCCGGAGCCGTTGTAGCCGTGCAGGCGTTTTGTCTTCGGGTCCCAGACGATCGCGAACAGGTCGCCGCCGATACCGTTGCCGGTCGGCTCCATCAGGCCCAGCGCGGCATTGGCGGCGATGGCCGCATCGACCGCGCTGCCACCGCTGCGCATCACCTCGAGTGCCACCTGCGTCGCCAGCGGATGCGAGGTCGCCGCCATCGCCTGCGGCGCGTACACCTCGGAGCGGGTGGCGAAGGCCGGGCCGGTGATGCGGTCGGCGGCATGGACACTGCCGGGCAGCGCAAGCAGCAGGGCAAGAGCAAGCAGAGCAGGGCGCATGGAGGATGTCCTTTGCGAAGGCGGGATTACGAACTCAATCGTGCAGACCGGCGCTGACGAACAGGCGCAGGCGTTCGGCCGCCGTGTGCAGATCGGCCAGCAGCGGCAGCACCTGCGGCCAGTCTTCGGCCTTGGCGAAGCGCTCGACATCGCTTGCAACCTCGGCCAGTTCATCGGCGCCAATCAGTCGCGAGGCGCCCTTGATCTTGTGTGCTTCATGCGCGAGCTGCGTTGCATCGCCGGCTTCGCGTGCCGCCTGGGCCGCGGCGAGATCACCGCGTGTGGTGTCGAGGAAGTCGTCGAGCACAGCGCGCAGCTGCGCGCGATCGACCCCGACGATCGCTTCGATCGCTTCCATGCGTAGCGGCAACGGCGGCGCCTGGGTCTGCGGCAACGGCTCGATCGCCAGCGTCGCGGAGCTGCGTCGCGTGTGCGGCAACCAGCGCTGCAGGGTCGCCACCAGTTGCGCGATGGTCACCGGCTTGGCCAGGTAATCGTCCATGCCGGCGGCAAGGCAACGCTCGGCCTCGCCCTTGAGCGCGGCGGCGGTCAGTGCCACCACTGGCGTGTGTGCGCGGCGCTCGTCCTGCTCGATGCGACGCAGCTCGCGCGCCAACTGGTAGCCGTCCATCACCGGCATGTGCACGTCCGACAGCACCAGAGCGAAGCGCCCGCTGCGCCAGCGCTCGATGCCCTCGCGGCCGTCGCTGGCTGCCTCGCTGACGTAACCGGCCAGCGCCAGTTGCCGCGCGATTACCAGGCGGTTGGTGGGATGGTCGTCGACGATCAGGATCAGGCTGCGCTCGGCCTCGGCCTCGGCGGTGCTCGGCAACGGCCGCGCCGCAAAGGCCTGCGGTGCCTCGCCGGCGGTCTCGACTTCGAGATCCTCGACGCGGCCACGCGACAGCGTCAGCCACAGCCGCATAGTGGTGCCGCTACCGGCTTCGCTGTCCATTTCCAGCCGGCCGCCCATCAACTCGGCCAGGCGCCGGGCGATGGCAAGGCCGAGGCCACTGCCGCCGAAGCGCCGCGAGGTGCTGCCCTCGGCCTGGGTGAAGGGCTTGAACAAGCGCGCCTGCTGCTCGGCGCTGATGCCGATGCCGGTGTCGCGCACGCTCAGGCAGAAGCGATCGGCGTGGTCGACCGCGCCCAGCCACTCGAGTTTGAGTTCGACTTCGCCGTGCTCGGTGAACTTGATCGCGTTGGACAGGAAGTTCGACAGCACCTGGCGCAGACGCAGGCCGTCGACCACATGCGCCGGGCCGACCCGCTCGTCGATCGTGCAGCGCAGCACCAGGCCCTTGCTCGACGCCGAGCCGGTGTAGTTGGCGGCGGTCGAGCGCAGCAGCCGCGGCAGCGAAACCGTGGACGACGACAGCTCCATGCGCCCGGCCTCGACTTTCGAGAAGTCGAGGATGTCGCCGATGATCTGCAGCAGCGCCTGCGAACTCTGCTGGATCACCTGAATCGTGCGCCGCTGATCGGCATCCAGCGTTGAGTGCGACAGCACTTCGAGCATGCCGGTGACGCCGATCATCGGCGTGCGAATCTCGTGGCTCATCGCGGCGAGGAAGGCGGACTTGGCTTCGCTTGCCTCGCGCGCGCGCAGCTCGCTTGCTCGCAATTGTTTTTCCAGCGCCTTGATCTGCGACAGGTCGGTACCGACGCAGAGATAGCCACTGATGTCGCCGTTGTCGTCGCGCAGCGCCGAGGCAGCGAGCAGGATCGGCAGCCGCCGCCCGCCCTTGCCCTGCAGGGTCCACTCCAACGGCGGCGTGCCCTGCTCGACCAGCAAGGGCAACAGCCGCGCATCGGCCGGGACTTCGCGGTCGAGCGCGGCGGCGAGCGCACTGGCGACGCGGCGCAGCTCGACCACGTCGAGCAGCTGGTCGATGCCGCGCTGCCCGACCAGCTCGTCGCGAGCGTAGCCGCTGAGTTCTTCGGCATAGGGATTGACCGTGGTAAAGCGGCCGTCGCGGTCCAGCGACAGGATCGCCACTTGCGCCGCCGCCAGCAGCGATTGCTGGAACACCTCGCGCGCCTGCAGCGCAGCGCGTGTTGCTTCGTTGCGGCGCAGCTGCTCGGTCAACTCCTCGGCCGAGTGTCGCACTTCGTCGCGCATCTGCAGGAAGCTGTGCATCACATCGCCCAGCTCGCCCTCGGGGCGGAACTGCGGGGTCGCACTGTAGTCCTGCACGCGCATCCGCTGCGCCAGCCAGCTGAGGTTCTCGACGCCCTTGTAGATATTGCGCAGCAGCACCCGCCCAACCAGCACCACCACGGTCATGGCCAGCAGGCTGATGCCGAGACGCAACCACGCGGCGCGGCGCGCCAGCGCCTCGGCGCGTTGCACCTTGCGCTCGGCTTCGATCATTTCCAGATCGGAGAAGTGCTTGAGCCGGCCGATCACCGGGTCGATGGCCGGATACAGCTCGCGGTCGGCAAAGCGCGACAGCGCCTCGGCATCGCGCTGGTGCAGAATCTCGCGAAGTTGCGCACTGGCCTGGTCGGCGCGCCGACGCGCCTGCACGATCTGCCGGAACAGCGTCTCCTGCGCTTCGGTGCGCGGCAGCATCGCGAGCCCCGCCCAGTGCTCGTCGATGCGCAGCCGCGCGGTGTCGATCACGATCACGCCGGCTTCCCAGCCGAGCAGACCGCTGCGCACCTTGAAGGCGGCGTCGATGATTTCCAGCCCGTAGGCATCGGACACGGCTTTGGCGCGGCGCAACCCGGCCAGCGATTCGTCCTTGAGCGATTCCAGTGCCGCGCGGTTGCGCCAGCGTTCCGATTCGCCGAGCGCCAGCACCGCGATGCCGGCCAGCAGCATCAGCCCGAACAGGCCGAGCAGCTGCAGGCGGATGCTGAGCGTGCGCCGGCCGTCTTGCATCAGCTAGATGCGCGTGGCTCGCCAGCGCCTGGCTGCTTCCAGCAGTTGCTCGCCCGGCACCGGCGGCGAGATCAGGTAGCCCTGAGCGTAGTCGGCACCCTGCTGCGCCAGCAGCTGCCATTCCTCGATGGTCTCGACACCCTCGGCCACCACCGACAGGCCGAGCTTGCGGCCAAGGTCGAGGCTCGCCTCGATCATTGCCCGCTTGCGCGGCTGGTGGTCGGCGCCGCTGACGAAGCTGCGGTCGATCTTGAGTTCGGTAAACGGAATCTGCGACAGCTGCGACAGCGAGGAATAGCCGGTGCCGAAGTCGTCCACCGACAGGCCGAAACCCTTCAGACGCAAGCGCGCCAGCATGCCGAGGCCGCGCGCGGTGTCACTCATCACCGAGCTTTCGGTGATCTCCAACACCATGCGCTCGGGCGCCATGCCGTGCTCGCGCAGGATCGCCTCGTAGCGGTCGGCGATCTCGTTGCCGGTGAGGTTCTGCGCCGAGACGTTGACCGAGATACGCAAGTCGAAACCCTGGCCCTGCCACTGCCGCCAGGCCGCGCAGGCCTTGTGCAGCATGTGCTGGGTCAGCGATTCGATCTGGCCACCGCGCTCGAGCACCGGCACGAAGCGCGTCGGCGGCACGAAGCGGCCATCCGGCAAGCGCCAGCGCGCCAACGCCTCGACGCCGGTGACGCGGCCATTGGCGAACTCCACCTGCGGCTGGAACCAGGCATCGATCTCACCCGCGGCCAGCGCCGCCGCCGCCTGCTCGAAGGTGCAGGGCACGTCCTCGTCGCCGATGCCGGTGCTGGGATCGGCCTCGAACAGTGACAGCACGTGGCTGAGCTTGCCCGGGGTGAGCGGCTTTTCGATGCAGCCGAGCACGCGCAGGCCGGAGGCCATCGCCATCATCTGCACCGTGTGCAACAGCGCCGGTTCCATCGCGCTGACCACGGCGATGGCGCGCGCCAGCTTCTCCTCGGCGACCACGCCGATAAACTCGACGCCGTCCATGCCCGGCATGTCGAGGTCGACCAGGATCACGTCCGGCGTGCGCTCCATTGCCCGCAGCAGCTCCAGCGCGGCGAGACCGTCGGCGGCCTCAAACAGGGAGTCGATGCCGAGGTCGGCGAGCAGGCGCAGCCCCAGCCGGCGCTGGAAGCCGTGGTCCTCGACCAGCATCACACTCAGATCCGCCAGACCCATATCCGCCTCCGGCACGCCGAATCCCGACTGTACCCATCCGTAGGGAGGCTGGGAAGGCCCGGCAAAAGGCCCAAAGCGCGCCACTGCTATAATTCCGAGTCTTTGCTCCAACTTCCCGGCAGGTCGCCCATGTCCGCTTCCGACTCCCTCGCGCTCCCCGTTCACGGCGGCATCCAAGACCCCGAGTACGGCCTCGAACACAAGTACACGCGCGAGTCCGGTCGCATCTATCTCTCCGGCGTGCAGGCGCTGGTGCGCCTGCCCCTGATGCAGCAGATGCGCGACCGCGCGGCGGCGCTCAACACCGCCGGTTTCATCTCCGGCTACCGCGGCTCGCCGCTGGGCGGTTTCGATCTCGAGTTGTGGAAGGCGCGCAAGCACCTCAAGGCCTCCGGCATCGAGTTCACGCCCGGCCTCAACGAAGATCTCGGCGCCACCATGGTCTGGGGCACGCAGCAGACCAACCTGTTCCCCGGCGCCACCGTCGATGGCGTGTTCGCCATGTGGTACGGCAAAGGCCCGGGCGTCGACCGTTGCGGCGACGTGTTCAAGCACGGCAATGCCGCCGGCACCTCGATCCACGGCGGCGTGCTGGCGCTGGCCGCCGACGACCACGCCTGCCGCAGCTCGACGCTGCCGCACGGTTCCGAAGGCGAGTTCGAGTCGGCGATGATGCCGGTGCTGAATCCGGCCGGCGTGCAGGACATCCTCGACATGGGCCTGCTCGGTTGGGCGATGAGCCGTTACACCGGGCGCTGGGTCGGCTTCAAGACGATTGCGGAAACGGTTGAGTCATCGGCCTCGGTCAACGTCAATCCGCACCAGCTCGACATCCTGCTGCCGGGCGATTTCGAGCTACCAAAGGGCGGCCTCAACATCCGCTGGCCGGATCCGCCGCTGGACCAGGAGATGCGCCTGCACCAGTACGCGGTGAAAGCGGCGCAGGCCTTCGCCCGCGTCAACCGCATCGACAAGATCGTCTACGACTCGCCGAAGGCGCGCCTGGGCATCGTCACCACCGGCAAGAGCTAACTCGACGTGCTGCAGGCGCTCGAGTACCTCGGCATCTCGCACAAGGACGCCGAGGACATCGGCATCCGCGTCTACAAAATCGGCATGACCTGGCCGCTGGAGCCGATCGGCATCCGCGAGTTCGCCAAGGGCTTGGAAGACATCATCGTCGTCGAAGAGAAGCGCAGCTTCGTCGAGCGGCAGATGAAGGAGTACATGTACAACTGGGAGCATGGCGCGCGCCCGTCGATCGTCGGCAAGTACGACGAGGACGACAACTGGGTGCTGCCCTCGACCAACGAACTGACCCCTGCGCGCATCGCCCGCGTGATCGCCTCGCGCCTGAAGCGCTTCCACACAAGCGAGCGCATGGATGAGCGCCTGCGCTGGCTGGCACAGAAGGAAGCCGAACTGGCGCAGCCGCGCACGCAGTTCCCGCGCGTGCCGCATTACTGCTCGGGCTGCCCGCACAACAGCTCGACCGTGGTGCCGGAGGGTTCGCGCGCGCTTGGCGGCATCGGTTGCCACTACATGGTGACCTGGATGGATCGCAAGACCGACACCTTCACCCACATGGGCGGCGAAGGCGTGACCTGGGCCGGGCAGGCGCCGTTCACCACGGAAAAGCACGTCTTCCAGAACCTCGGCGACGGCACCTATTTCCATTCCGGTTCGTTGGCGATCCGGCAGTCGATCGCCGCCGGCGTCAACATCACTTACAAGATCCTCTACAACGATGCGGTGGCGATGACCGGCGGCCAGCCGGTCGACGGCACGCTCTCGGTGCCGGACATCGCGCACCAGGTGCGCAGCGAAGGCGTGCACACCATCGTGGTGCTGTCCGACGACATCGGGAAGTGGTCGGACAAATCGATCTTCCCGTCCGAGGTCGAGTTCTATGACCGCAGCGAGCTCGACGCGCAGCAGAAGCGCCTGCGCGAAGTCACGGGCGTGTCGGTGCTGATCTTCGACCAGACCTGCGCCGCCGAGAAACGCCGCCGGCGCAAGCGCGGCAAGGCGGTCGATCCGGCCAAGCGCATCTTCATCAACTCGCTGGTCTGCGAGGGGTGCGGCGACTGCGGCGTGAAGTCGAACTGCGTCTCGGTGCTGCCCAAGGAAACCGAATTCGGACGCAAGCGCGAGATCGACCAGAGCAACTGCAACAAGGACTTCAGCTGCGTGAAGGGCTTCTGCCCAAGCTTCGTCAGCGTGCTCGATGCACCGCCGCGCAAGCGCAAGCCCTCGGCCAGCGACATCGATTTCTCGGCGCTGCCCGATCCGGTGTTCCGCTCCGATCTGTCGCAGCCCTGGAACATCCTGATCACCGGCGTCGGCGGCACCGGCGTGGTCACCATCGGCGCCCTGCTCGGCATGGCCGCGCACCTCGAGCACAAGGGCGGCTCGGTGCTCGACCAGACGGGTCTTGCCCAGAAGGGCGGCGCCGTGACCACGCATGTGCGCATCGCCAAGGATCCGTCCGACATCCATGCCGTGCGCATCGCCGCCGGCGAGGCCGACCTGGTGCTGGGCTGCGACCAGGTGGTGGTCAACGACTACTGGGCGCTGTCGAAGATCCGCAGCGACCGCAGCGAAGTGGTGCTCAATACCTACGAGGCGATGCCGGGGCCGTTCACCCGGATGCCGGACATGCAGTTCCCGAGCAAGGGCATCGTCGAGGCGGTCAGCACCGCGCTGGGCGGTCGCCAGCCGTCGCTGATCGAAGCGACCGAGCTTGCCACTGCGTTGCTGGGCGATGCCATCGCCAGCAACCTGTTCATGCTCGGCTACGCCTGGCAGCTGGGCCTGGTGCCGCTGTCGTTCGAATCGATCGACCGCGCCATCGAGCTCAACGGCGCCGCCGTGGCGATGAACCGCAAGGCCTTCGCCTGGGGTCGCCTCGCGGCGATCGAGCCCGATCGCGTTCGCGAAGCCGCGGGCCTCGGCGGAGAATCCGCGCCGGAAGAAACCCAAGCGTTGGCGCTGGACGATGCCCGTCTGTCGGAGACCCTCGACGAGCTGATCGCCCGCCGCGTCGCCTTCCTCACCGATTACCAGGACGCCGCCTACGCCGGCCGCTATGTCGCCCTGGTCGATGCCGTGCGCCAGGCCGAGGCGCGTGTCGCCAGCGAGTCGACCGAACTCACCCGCGCTGTCGCCCGCTACTACTTCAAGCTGATGGCCTACAAGGACGAGTACGAAGTGGCGCGGCTGTACACCTCGGGCGAATTCGAGCGTCGCATCCGCCAGACCTTCGAGGACGGCGGCAGGCTGCGCTTCCATCTGGCGCCACCGCTGCTGGCCAAGCGCGATGCCGATGGGCATCTGGTGAAGGCCGAGTACGGGCCGTGGGTGCTGACCGCCTTCCGCTGGCTGGCGAAGCTTCGCCGCCTGCGCGGCACCGCGCTGGATATCTTCGGCCGCACCGAAGAGCGGCGCATGGAGCGGCAGCTGATCGAGGACTACCGCCGGACGATCGAGGAGCTGCTGGGCGGGCTCAAGCCTGAGCGCCTGGCATTGGCCACCGAGATCGCCAGCCTGCCCGAGCAGGTCCGTGGCTTCGGGCACGTCAAGGAAAGCCATGTGGCCAAGGTGCGCGCACGCTGGCAGGCCTTGCAGACGCGCTGGCGCGAGGGTCTGGCGGCCAAAGCCTGATCGCGGTCGCGGGCTGCGGCGCGGGCATTGTGTTAAATAGCACTACCGCCTGCGCCCCCGGAATCCGGATGCCCAACGCCCGGCCGCCTGCTCCGCCGCCGCCGCTCGCCTCGGCGCAGTTGGCCGCGCTG
>DASUOA010000358.1:0-3241 GCA_036276895.1 Arenimonas sp.
CCTGGACTGGCAACGCTTCCCCGGCACGATCAAGAACGTCAGCTTCGCCGCCGACGATTTCCGCATCCGCTGGTACGAGGATGGACAGCTCAACCTGAGCGCCAACTGCCTCGACAGGCATCTCGCCGCGCGCGGCGACAAGACCGCGATCGTGTTCGTTCCGGACGACCCGGCACAGCCGAGCCTGCACATCAGCTATCGCGAGCTGCATGCGCGCGTGGGCCGCCTGGGCAACGCGCTGCGCAATCTCGGCGTGCGCCGCGGCGACCGCGTGACGATCTATCTGCCGATGATCGTCGAGGCGGCGGTGGCGATGCTGGCCTGCGCCCGCATCGGCGCCATCCACTCGGTGGTGTTCGGCGGTTTCTCGCCGGAGTCGCTGGCCGGGCGCATCGCCGATTGCCACTCCAAACTGGTGATCACCGCGGATGAAGGCCTGCGCGGCGGCAAGCACGTGCCGCTCAAGGCCAACGTCGACGAAGCCCTGCGCAAGCCGGGCACCCACTCGGTGGAAACCGTGCTGGTAGTGCGCCACAGCGGCCGCGCGGTACCGATGCAGATGCCACGCGACCGCTGGATGGATGCCGTGGTCGAAGGCCAACCCGATGCCTGCCAACCGGAAACGATGGATGCGGAAGATCCGCTGTTCATCCTCTACACCTCGGGCTCGACCGGCCAGCCCAAGGGCGTGCTGCACAGCACCGGCGGCTATGGCGTGTACGCGAGCTGGACGCACGAACTGGTGTTCGACCTGCGCGAGGACGATGTCTTCTGGTGCACCGCCGACGTCGGTTGGATCACCGGCCACAGCTACGTCGTGTACGGACCGCTGTGCAATGGCGCGACCACGCTGATGTTCGAAGGCGTGCCGTCGTGGCCGGATGCCAGCCGCTTCTGGCAGGTGGTCGATGCCGAAAAGGTGACGATCTTCTACACCGCACCGACCGCCATCCGCGCCCTGATGCGCGAGGGTGACGCGCCGGTGAAGCGTTGCTCGCGCGCCTCCCTGCGCCTGCTCGGCACCGTCGGCGAGCCGATCAATCCCGAAGCCTGGCGCTGGTATTCGGAGGTGGTGGGCGATGCGCGCTGTCCGGTGGTCGACACTTGGTGGCAGACCGAGACCGGCGGGATTCTGATTTCGCCGCTGCCTGGCGCCATCGAGGCGAAACCGGGGTCGGCCACCTTGCCGCTACCCGGCGTGAAGCCGGTACTGGTCGACGCCGAAGGCCGCGTACTTGAAGGCGCCGCCGAGGGCAACCTGCTGCTGGCCGATTCCTGGCCGGGGCAGATGCGCTCGGTTTATGGCGACCATGCGCGTTTCATCGATACCTACTTCCGCGCCTATCCCGGCTATTACTTCACCGGCGATGGCGCCCGTCGCGACGAGGACGGCTACTGGTGGATCACCGGCCGCGTCGATGACGTGATCAATGTCAGTGGCCACCGCATCGGCACCGCCGAAGTCGAGAGCGCCCTGGTCGCGCATCCGAAGGTCGCCGAGGCCGCGGTGGTCGGCGCGCCGCATGCGCTCAAGGGCCAAGGCATCTACGCCTACGTGACGCTGCTTGCCGGCGAGGACTACAGTGATGCGCTGCGCCAGGAACTGGTGCAATGGGTGCGTCGCGAGATCGGGCCGATCGCCACGCCGGACTGGCTGCAGTGGGCACCGGGCCTGCCCAAGACCCGCAGCGGCAAGATCATGCGCCGCATCCTGCGCAAGATCGCCGAGGGTGAGTTCGGCCAGCTGGGCGATACCAGCACCTTGGCCGATCCGGCGGTGGTCGACGCCTTGATCGCGTCGCGGCCGGAGCACTGAGGTGAACAAGCTACTCAAGCCCCTGCTGTTGATCGCGCTGTGCGCCTTCCTCGCCAAGCAGGGCTGGCAGGCCCGGGAGGCGCATCAGGCCGGGGAGCTGGCCTTGCCCGATGTCAGCGCGGCGAAGCAGCCGAGCACCGCCCTGCGCCCAACGCGGCCCGAGGCGGTGCATCCGTCCCTGTTCAAATGCGATGGCCGTACCCGCTGTGCGCAGATGGGCTCTTGCGAGGAGGCGAAGTTCTTCCTGGCCCACTGCCCCAACACCCAGCTCGACAGCGACGCCAACGGCCTGCCCTGCGAGAAGATCCTCTGCGACTGATCAAGGCTTGCCAGCGTCGACGGCATCGCGCGCTGACGCCGCCAACTCCGCGGCGCTGCGCTCCCAGTGCTGGCCATCGAACAGGCCGACGCTGACCGATTCGATGCTGGCGCGATCGAGGCAGCGCACGTTGACGCTGAAGCCATCGGGATGCGAGCGCGGCACATAGAACGGCTTGCAGCCGCAGACCTTGCAGAAATAGTGCTGCGCCACACCGGTGTTGAAGGTGTAGGTGGTCAGCGCCTCGCGACCGCGCAGCAGGCGGAAGTCCTTGGCTTCGACGATCAGGTGCAGAAAACCGGTGCGCTCGCACATCGAGCAGTTGCAGGCCAGCGCCTCGATGCGTGCCGGCGCTTCAACCTCGATGGCGACGGCGCCGCAGTGGCAGCTTCCGGTGTGGCGCATGACAGTCTCCCGCAGCGATTCCGCGGCCAGTGTGCATCAGCCCATCGCGTCTTGCCGAGTACCGGATACGACGAAGCCCGCCTTGCGGCGGGCTTCGTGGCGGAATCGCGTGAGCCGTGGCGGCTTACTTGATTTTGCCTTCCTTGTACGGAACGTGCTTGCGAACGACGGGATCGTACTTGCTGATCTCCATCTTGTTCGGGGTGGTCTTCTTGTTCTTGTCGGTGGTGTAGAAGTGACCGGTGCCGGCGGTCGAAATCAGGCGGATCTTGTCGCGCTTGGATGCCATGACTGTCTACTCCTCAGATCTTTTCGCCGCGCGCACGCAGCTCAGCCAGCACGGCATCGATGCCGTTCTTGTCGATGGTACGCAGGGCGGCGGCGGAGACCTTCAGCTTGACCCAGCGGTTTTCGGAAGCGACCCAGAAGCGGCGCTCGTGCAGGTTCGGCAGGAAGCGGCGACGGGTGTGGTTGTTGGCGTGCGACACGTTGTTGCCGCTGACGCGACGCTTGCCGGTGACTTGGCAGACTCGGCTCATGATGCGTACCTCGTTGACTGGCTGACCGCCCATAGCCCGGGCGGAATCGGCCCCGCGGCCCGTGGGCCCTGGCGATGCGGGTAGGAACACTGCGCGGCGGCCGGGATGCCAGATCCGGACGGCGGGCCCTGAGGCCATGGCAGCGAGCCGCGCATTATGCCC
>DASUOA010000359.1:0-4233 GCA_036276895.1 Arenimonas sp.
CACTCAGGCTGTCCGGCTCGAACAGCGAGGTCATGCCCGCAGCCGCCATCCAGGTCGGTTGCTGCTTCATGCTGCTTCGGGCAACGGCATCGGCCGTCACGAGCACATCGTCGGGAATCTCGGCATAACCGCCAGTCGCGCCGGCCCAATCCCACAACCCGTGCGCCATCACATCGATGCCGGCCTCAAGACCCATGCGATGTGCCGCCGGGGCGTTGCCATGCATCAACACGGTGAGTCCGCGCGCATGCGCCGCGGCGACCACTTCGCGCAGGATCGGCAACGACGGCAGCCCAAACGGCGGATGCTCATCACCCGGCCACCACAGCGCTTCTTCGTAATAGAGCTTGACGCAACGTGCACCGGTCGCCGCGATGCGGGCGATCGTGGCCGCAGGCGTGTGCTCAGCCGGGTCGATGCCTTCGGGCAACGTGGGCGTGCGATGGCGGTCGTGCAGGAAGTTGGGATAGGCGGCGCGGAAATCTTCGTCCGAATCAAAATCGGTCGCCAGGAAATCGTCCGACAGCACCAGCGTGCCGCAGTGCTCGCGGTGCGGATGCAGCGGTGCCGCATCGAAGCTCCGATCGATGTCCGGATCGCCGTTGTTCTCGATGACCGTGGTGTAGCCGAAATAGAGGAAGCTGCGCGGCTGCTGACGCTGGAAGTCCCGATACAGGCGGTCGAAATCCGTCGTATAGCGGCGCTTGAGGCCGGTCGCGTGGTCGAGGTGGACATGACTGTCGATCAGACCCGGGACCAGATAGCGCCCGGACCCGTCGATCACTTCCGCGTCCGGCGCATCGATCGGCTGAGTGGATACCTGGGCAATCCGTCCGTCGCGGATCAGCACATGCGCACCGCGGAGTGGCGTCTCACGCTCAGGCGAGATCAGAGTGACGTCGCGGATCACCCGCACCTCGGCGTGGCCGTACAGCGGAAGCACCAGCAGCAAACCGGCGAGAAAGCGGAACAGTTCGAGGCGCATGGCTACACTCGTCTTCGAAGGGGCGGAGGCGCAGGGTGAGCAGCCGCACCCGACCCGCGCGACCTGAAACCGGTTTGAGGACACAGGAGCAAGGATTTGCAGGGTTTGAGTACCGCGTTGGTGGCCTTGGTCGGGGTGCTGGCGATGATGCTGGCCGGGCATTTCAGCCTGAGCCGGGGAGTGCCGGGGCGGGCTTGGCTGGTCGCGTTTTGCCTGGCGTTCGCGCTGCAGTCCGGATTGCTGGTGCTGCATCTGCTGTCGCCGGGCGTGCTGCCGCCGGCGTTGCGTGCCGTGGTCGGTGCCAGCATTCCGCCGCTGATCTATCTGTTCTTCGCCCGCAGTTCCGGCCTGCCCGCGGCCTCGTTGCAATGGCGGGATGCCCTGAATGCCCTGCCCGTGCTGGCGCTGTTCGTGCTGGTACTGACACCGGACGCCGGTTGGTGGATCGATGCGGCCATGGTCAGCACCGAAGCCGGCTACGCGCTCGCCTTGTTATCCCTGAACCGCGCCAGCGGCCCGGTTGGACCGATCCGTCGGCGCGCGCTGCTGTTCGCCGCCGGCTTCCTGATCGCCGTGGCGGTGCTGGATGTGCTGATCGCCTTCGAGCTGGCGGGCGGTCGTCTACTGGAAGGGTCACTCGCGTTGCGGGTCGCGGTACTTCTGCTGCTGGCTGTGCTGGTGGCGTGGTTCGTCTGGGCCTGGCGCGATCCCGAGTGGTTTCGTCATCTGGCCAGCTCGGTGCTCGATGCCGCGCCATCGACGCCAGCGGAAGCGCCGATCGATCACACCCTTGATCCGGAAGCCGAAGCGCTGTGCCGCCGGCTCGATGTCCATTTGCGCGAGCGGCAGGCCTATGCTGAATTCGGAGTGTCGTTGGCGAGCACCGCCAAGCGCCTGTCGGTCAGCAGCAAGCAGTTGTCCGCGGCGGTCAATCACGTCCATGGCCGCGGCTTCCGCACTTTGTTGAATGATTACAAAGTGGAAGCCGCTGCACGCCTGCTAATCGACCCGGCCATGGCGCAACGCCCCATCACCGAAATCATGTTCGACGCCGGCTTCCAGACGAAATCGAACTTCAACAAGGAGTTTGTGCAACGCAAGGGGGTTTCGCCCAGCGAGTTTCGGGCAGAGCATTTGCCGCAGTGAAGGTCACTCCCTGCCGCCGCCGCTCCTTCTTACAGCCCCTCGAACAAGCGCCCCGCCGTCAGCCACCAACCGGCGTGTTCGCCGCCCTGTTCCAGCAGTGCCTGGTGCGCCGCGGCGTCATACCAGCGGCCATCGGCGAGTAGCGCCTGCGGTCGTTCCAGTGTCGACAGGACGCTGCGCGGATCGCTGCCGAGCAGCACCGCATCGGCGCGGTAGCCCGGCGCGATGCGTCCGAGTTCATCGGTCTTGCCGAGCACCGCAGCGGCGATGACGGTGCCGGCGCGCAACACGTCCTCGTTGGACAATCCGGCCTGATGCAGACGCTGCACTTCATCGAGCGTGGCACGACCAGCCACGGTCATGTGCGGGCCGGAATCGCTGCCCAGCGCGATCGGCACACCGGCCGCATGCAATCGCGCCACCACGAAATGCATGCGTTCGACCTGCGCCCGCCACTCGCTGCAGCCCTCGTCGCCGATGGCAAAGTTGCTCAAACTCTTGCGACCCAACCAGGCGACCAGCGGATTGAGGTCGGTACTTTCGTGCGCGGCAACGGCCGTCTCGCCCTGACCGCAGATGTCGGAAAGACGCTGCACGATCTGCAGGCTGGCGACCAGCGGCGTGCCATCGGTGGCCCACTCGGCCGCGAAGGCGTCGATGGCTTCGTCACTGGCCGATTTGAGATCGTTCTGC
This sequence comes from Arenimonas sp., assembly GCA_036276895.1. GTDB lineage: Bacteria > Pseudomonadota > Gammaproteobacteria > Xanthomonadales > Xanthomonadaceae > Arenimonas. Next base: position 2,825 of record DASUOA010000359.1, read on the forward strand.
AGCAGCTCTTCGGCGTGCTCGATGCTGACGAATGCCTGCCGCACTTGCGCGAAGGGCACGCTGGCCGGAAGGTGCCCCGCGACTTTCATGCCCTGCTTGCCGGCTTCGTCGATGGCGGCGGCAAAGGCTTCGGCGCCGATCTGGTCGTAGACCTTGACCAGATCGTAGCCAGCCGCCTTGCTCTCGCGCACCGCCGAACGCGCTTGCTCAGCCGTGCTCACCCGGCTATGCATCGGCACGTCGGCACCGTTCAAGGTCGGGCCCGCGGTGATCAGCCGGGCGCCCGCCAGACGGCCACCCTGCACCGCCTCACGCAGCCGCAGATGCATCGGCAGCCCGAGCATGTTGCGCGCCGTGGTGACGCCGTGGGCGAGCAGCAGGCGCAGGTCGGATTCATCGAAGGCATGCACATGCAGATCGATCAGGCCCGGCATCAGCCAACGCCCTTGCGCGTCGATGCGACGGAATCCGGCAGGGATAGCCTCGCCTGCCGATTGCACGGCCCAGATGCGGCCGTCTTCGATCAGCACCGTGACATCGACCTGCGCTGCTTCGCCGGGATTGACCACGGTCACCCCCGCCAGCGCCAAGGACTCGCGCGCCGGAGCCGGCTGCTCGTGCACGCCCACCCATTTCGGTAAGCCCCACAGCATCGCCAAGCTCAGGACGGCCAGTCCCACCAGGCCCAACAAGCCACGCCAACCCCAACACAACAGCTTCGTTCCCATGACCGCACTCCTCGATGGATAGAGGCCTGCAGTCTGGTCAGCGCGGGTGCGTGGGTCGCCCGGAATCCGGATTCCGCACCCGACTCCCCGGATTCCGAACGCGATCGACCCGTCCGGGTCAGGGTTGCGGCTTGGCGCCGTGTGTCGCCCGCCAGGCGCTGGGTGTCATGCCGGTCTCGCGCTTGAAGGCGGCATTGAAGACAGTCTTGGAGCCGAACCCGGCATCGAGCTGGATGGCCAGCAGTTTGTCGCCGCGCCGGGCCGGGTCGGCCAGCAAGGCGCATGCGGTGGCGACGCGGGCGGCATTGATCACGTCGTTGAAGTTGCGGCCGTAGTGCTGGTTGATCACCGCCGACACCTGCTTGGCCGGCCAGCCAAGCTGCTCGGCAAGCTTCTGCACGCTCAGTTCGGGGTCCAGGTGCGGTTGTTGCTCGCGCAGATGCTGCTCGAGCGTGTTCGCCAGCATGCCCAGTTCATCGGGCAGGGCCCGCACCGGAGCATCCGCCACCGCAGCGACATCGGCCGACGCCAAGCCCGCAAACAAGTGCGGTTGCTGCAATCCTCGCCAGACCAGAAAGCAGACAAAGCCGAGTGCACCGGCAAAGGTCGCGGCAGCCAGCCACGGGTCGAGTGCCGGCAACAACGGCCGCAGCGCCATGCGCAAGGTATCGATGCCAGCCA
>DASUOA010000360.1:0-3045 GCA_036276895.1 Arenimonas sp.
CCCGGGCGTGACTGCGTTGACCGTGTGAAGGCTCAGGATCGTTGACGCTGCTCGCGGGCGCAGTGACACTGCCCGCCAGCATTCCGCCGACGATCGCCCATGAGCCAACCCACCCTTCACCTCAGCGGACTTTCGCGCGACGACGAAGCCGCCTTCCGCGTCCTGCTCGACCAGGCGCAGCCGCAGCTGCGGCCGCACTGGACGCTGACGGACGAAGCTCAAGCAGCCGTGCTGCTGGTCGACATCGATTCGATGTACGGGCAGATGGCGTGGATGCGGGCATTGGGCTCGGGCAAACCGCTGATCGCGTTGACCGAAGGCGCGCGCGCCGACACACCGCACCTGCTGCGGCGGCCGGTGGCCGCGGAAGTGCTGGCCGATCTGCTCAACGCGATCGCGGCGGAGACGCTGCTGCCCGCCGCCTCGACAGCAAGTGCGGCGAGTGCGGCGCCGCTTGCGGCCGTTGATCCCGCGCCCATTCCCGTGCCTGAACCCGCCGCCGAGACCGCAGCGGCAGCACCGCCCGCGGTCACGACCGCGCCCGAGCCGGAGCCCGAACCCGAACCCGAAGTCCTCACGCTAGGCAGCGCCTTCACGTCGCCTGCCGCCGCCGAGCCCGCCCCGTCGGCGGCATTGCCCGCTGGCCTCGACGCCAGCGCCCGCTACAAGCTCGAACGCTGGCCACAGATCGACCGCAGCTACCCCAAGCACTTCCGCATCGCCACCTTGATGCTCAAGGGCCCGACGACGCTGGACGAAGTCGCCGCGGCGACCGGCGCCAGTGTCGAAGAGGTCGCCGAGTTCGTCGCGGCGCGACTGCTCAGCGGCCACGCCGTTCAGGTCTGAGCCCGCCGTCGGTTGCCCCGCCGGCCAGCAGGCCGGACAATTCGCCTTTGCTTTGTCGAATGCCCTGCCGATGGATGCCGAGCGTTACCCGCGCCTCTCGAAAATCACCGTTCCCGCCGACCTGCGCGCGTTTCCGGAAACGGAGCTGCCCGCCATCGCCGAGGAGCTGCGTGGTTACCTGATCGAGCAGGTCAGCCAGTCCGGGGGCCACTTCGGCGCGGGCCTGGGCGTGATCGAGCTGACCGTCGCCCTGCACTACCTGTTCGAGACGCCGACCGACCGCCTGGTCTGGGATGTCGGCCACCAGTGCTATCCGCACAAGATCCTCACCGGCCGCGCCGAGACCATCCACACGGTCAAGAAGAAGGGCGGCGTCGCGCCTTTCCCCAAGCGTGACGAGAGCGAGTTCGACACCTTCGGCGTCGGCCACAGCTCAACCTCGATCTCGGCGGCACTGGGCATGGCCATCGCACTGCAATGCCAAGGCGACGAGCGCAAGGTCGTCGCCGTGATCGGCGATGGCGCGATGACCGCCGGCATGGCCTACGAGGCGCTCAACCACGCCGGCGGCATGGAGCCGGAGCCCAACTTGCTGGTGGTGCTCAACGACAACCGGATGTCGATCTCGGAGAACGTCGGCGGCCTGACCAAGATGCTCGGCCGGCTGTCGGGCAGCCGGACGCTCAATGCCATCCGCGAAGGCGGCAAGCGCCTGCTCGGCGACAAGCACGGCCCCGCCGCGCGCTTCATGCGCCGCTGGGAAGAGCACTGGAAGGGCATGTTCGTGCCCTCGACGCTGTTCGAGGAAATGGGCTTCCACTACACCGGCCCGATCGACGGCCACGACATCCCGGCGCTGCTCAACACGCTCAAGACCCTGAAGACGCTCAAGGGCCCGCAGCTGCTGCACGTGATCACCACCAAGGGCAAGGGCTTCGAACTCGCCGAGGGCGACCAGATCGAGTACCACGCGGTCGGCCCGTTCGACCCCAGCGTCGGCGTGGTCAAGAAGTCAGGCCCGGCCAAGCCGACCTACACCCAGGTGTTCGGCGACTGGCTGTGCGACATGGCTGCCAGCGACGACAAGCTGCTCGGCATCACCCCGGCGATGCGCGAAGGCTCGGGCCTGGTGCGCTTCTCGCAGGAATATCCGCAGCGCTATTTCGATGTCGCGATCGCCGAGCAACACGCGGTGACGCTGGCCGCCGGCATGGCCTGCGAGGGCATGAAGCCGGTGGTTGCGATCTATTCGAGCTTCCTGCAGCGCGGCTACGACCAGCTGATCCATGACGTTGCGCTGCAGAAACTCGACGTGCTGTTCGCCATCGATCGTGGTGGCGTGGTCGGCCCCGATGGCGCCACCCACGCCGGCAGCTTCGACCTGAGCTTCCTGCGCTGCGTGCCGGACATGGTGGTGATGGCCGCCAGCGACGAGAACGAATGCCGGCAGATGCTGTCGACCGGCTATCGCCATGCAGGCCCCGCCGCGGTGCGCTATCCGCGCGGCACCGGCCCGGGCGTGGCAGTACAGTCGGCGCTCGACACGTTGCCGATCGGCAAGGCGGATCTGCGCCGCCGCGGCGCGCGCATCGCCCTGCTCGCCTTCGGCGCGGTGCTGCCGGCGGCCGAGAAAGTCGGCGAAGCGCTGGGCCTCACCGTGGTCAACATGCGCTTTATCAAGCCGCTGGATCGCGAGCTGCTGCTGGAGCTGGCGAAGTCGCACGACGGCTTCGTCACTATCGAGGACAACGTGACGATGGGCGGCGCCGGCAGCGGCGTCGCCGAGCTGCTCGCAGCCGAAGGCATCACGCTGCCGATCGTGCACCTCGGATTGCCGGATGGCTGGCAGGAACACGCAAGTCGCGAGGACCTGCTGGCCGAAGCCGGTATTGACGCCGAGGGCATCCGGGCGGCGGTGCTCAAGCGCTGGCCCGGGCTGATGGCGGAGGCGCCGCAAGCGTCCGTCGGCGCCGCCTGAGCCGACTCAGTCGGCCCGGTGCGGCGTGACCCGCACCGGCATCTCCTTGTACAACGGCGTGCGCGTTTGCGCTGACCAGACGCTGGCGGCGATCAGGCCGCTGGCTTCCGGGTAGTACGCAGCAGCACAACCGCGCGGGATGTCCCAGGCGCGCGCGGTGAAGGCGCTGACGCGGCGCAGGTGGCCATCGTCGACCAGGGTTTCGATATCGATGCGGTCGC
>DASUOA010000361.1:0-2594 GCA_036276895.1 Arenimonas sp.
CGCGGCGCAAACGAGCTTCGCCGGCGACATCCGCAGCGAGTACAGCGCCCTCGATCGCCGCGACCGCGACGGCAGCGAGTCGAGTAACGAGGAACTCCGAGGCCGGGTGCGGCTGGGCTTCTCCTCCACGCTCGAACGCGGTTGGAGCGCGCGCGTGCGGGTGGCGGCACGCTGGTCCACCGGCAGCAACCACGGTCTCGACTGGCATACGCAGATGCCGCAATCCGGCGGACTGGTGGCCGGGCAGGCCAGTTTCGACGAACTGCAGCTGGGCTGGAATGGCGAGCGTTTCGGCCTGCGCGTCGGCCGACTGCAGACGCGCGCCGATCTACCGGATGTGATGGGCAAGACCCTGACCCGCAAGGACAGCCCCTCGACCGAAGTGACCTGGACCGATGGCGTCGAGCTCAACTTCCGCCATGGCGACTGGTTGCAGCAGCTGATACTGCAGCGCAATGCCGACGGTGGCGCCAGCAATGTGCTGCGCGCGCCGCTGGACTTCAGTCGCGACGGCAGCCGCGTCGGCTACAGCTGGATCATGAGCAGCAAGGCGGCACTCGGCCCGCTGGATTTTCGCGGTCTGCAGCTGGTCTATCTGCCCGACGCACTGGCCAGCGATGGCCTGGCGTCAACGCGCCGGGAAGACTACCTGGCGCTTTCGCTGCGTGCATCCGCCACGTGGCCGCTGGCCGGCGGCAGCCGCTTCCAGCTTGCCGGCGAGCTCGGCCACGCTCTCACAACGCCCACGCGCAGCAGCCTGCGCCTCGGCACCAGCGGCGACAGCGGCGGCCTGGCGTTGCAGGCCAGCGCCAACTGGCTCGAATTCGCGTCGCAGCAGGCCTTGGCCCTGGTTTACGGCCGCGCCGATGCCGGCTGGCTGATCTCGCCGGACTTCCAACCGAATATGGATCTGGTCGAACTGCGCTGGCAGTGGACGCCGGCCAAGCATTCGGCCGTCGAGGCGCGCTGGCGCCGGCGAGAGGATCTCGATCTGCGCAGCGACCGCGGCCTGACTCGCATCGATCGCGACGTCTACGTCCGTTACACCTACAAGTTCTAGCCAGCGCCGAGCGCTGCGCGAAGCCGCTCCTGGCCGCTGCGGCTGACCGGCACGCGGCGGCCGTCGCGCATTACCGCGACATGCCCGCTGCGGCCTTCGCGCGCCAGACCTTGCAGGCGATCGAGGTTGATCAGCCAGGAGCGATGAACGCGCAGGAAGCGCGGCCCCAACTGCGCCTCCAGCTCGGAGAGCGGCTGCGTCTTGAGCACGCTGCTTCCGCCGCTGTGGATAGCGACGTAATCGTCTTGCGCCTCGACGTAATCGATCTCGGCCACCGCAATCACCCGCACCTGCTGTCGCTCCGGCACCAGGATGCGCTGCAGCGACTGCTGCCGCTCGCCGACCAGCGACGTCAACGCCGGATCAACCTGCCGCAGCTGCATGCGCGCCCGCGCCAGCGCCTCGTCGAAGCGCACCTGCGAGAACGGCTTGAGCAGGTAGTCGATCGCCCGCAGCTCAAACGCGCGCACCGCGAACTGGTCGTAGGCGGTAGTGAAGATCACTCCATGCCGGCGACCACTGGCCTCCAGCACCTCGATGCCGTCGAGGCCGGGCATCTGCACGTCGAGCAGCACCAGATCCGGATCGTCCCGGCCAATCGCTTCGACCGCAGCAAGGCCATGCTCGCACTCCCCGATGATCGCGATATCGGCGTGATGCCCGAGGTACTCGCGCAGCAAGCGTCGCGCCAACGGCTCATCGTCGACGATCAGCGCACGCAGGCTCATGGGCGTGCCTCCGCGGCTTCGAAGGGCAGCGTCAGTTCGACCCGGAAGTGCGTCTCGCCGCGCTGCCAGTGCAGACGCGCGCGATCGCCATAGAGCGTGGCCAAGCGCTGCTGCAGATTGCGCAGCCCGAGCCCGTTGCCGCTGCCACGCGTGGCCAGGGTGCCGACCGGATTGTCGATCGCGATGTGCAGAAAGCCGCCGCGCAACAGCGCCCGCAGCACGATGAAGCCGCCGCCCTCGCAACTGCGCAGGCCATGCTTGATCGCATTCTCGACCAGCGGTTGCAGCGACAGCGGCGGCAGCAACGCCTGCCTCGCCGCGTCGTCGACCTCGATCCGGCTTTGCAGGCTCTCGCCGAAACGCACCTGCTCGATCGCGAGGTAGTGCTCCAGCAGCGACAGTTCGTCGGCCAGGCCGATGCGCTCGCGCTCGGCCAAGGTCAACGTCTGCCGGAAGAATTGCGCCAGGCGCAGGGTCATGTCGCGGGCGCCGGCGGGGTCGACCGCGGTCAGGGCGCTGATCGAGTTCAAGCTGTTGAACAGGAAGTGCGGATCGATCTGCGCCCGCAACATCTGCAACTCGGCATCGCGCGCCTGCAGCCGCGCGGCGCTGGCACGCAATTCGGCGCGATGGCTGCGCGCCACCGCCAGCAGCAATGCATGCGCCAGCAACGACACCGCATAGGCAGCGCAGCCGGCGACAAGCAGCAACCCGGCCAGGCGGTGATCGAACACGATGCCGTAGTCCTCGCCCAGCAGCAGCTGCAACGCTTGCTGCAACAGGCCCGCGAGCAGCAGCAGGCCAAC
>DASUOA010000362.1:0-7938 GCA_036276895.1 Arenimonas sp.
ACCTGGTAGATCTCGTTGGCCACGCCAATACCGCGGTCGCGCAGCAACTCGCCCACATTCTTGGGGTCGGAGAAATGCGTGAAGCCGCGCTCGCGCAGCGGATTGATCACCAGCACGGTGGCGCCGCGTTGCCGCGCTTCATACAGCGCGGCCATCATCCGCGGATGATTGCTGGCCGGATTCTGGCCGATCACGATGAACAGGTCGGCATGGTCGAAGTCCGCCAACGAGCAGGTGCCCTTGCCGCTACCGATGCTCTGCTTGAGCGCGAAGCCCGAGGGCTCGTGGCAGAAATTGGACGAGTCCGGCAGATTGGCGCAACCGTAACTGCGTGCCGCCAGCTGCCACAGAAACGCGGCCTCATTGCTGCTGCGTCCGGAGGCATAGAACGCCACCGCGGCAGGATCCAGCGCCGAGAGCTCGCGCGCGGCGATGGCGAAAGCTTCCGGCCAATCGATGCTGCGAAAGCGACCGCTGCTTTTCTCGTACAGCACCGGCGTGGTCAGCCGCCCTTGGAACTCCAGATCGAAATCACCCAGCGCCTGCAGTTGCTCCGGCGTCTTCCCGTCGAAGAATTCGGCACCGACTGCCTTGCGCGTCATCTCCCAGGCGATCGCCTTCTGTCCCTGCTCGCAGCTGTCGATCAGCGGCCGTCCGGGACGATCAGGAAAGGCGCAGCCCGGGCAGTCGAAGCCATGCACCTTGTTGGCGCTCAGGAAGGAACCGATCAACTTGATCGGAATGCCCTGCTGCGACCAGGCGCGGTAGGCGCCCTTGATGGCGCCACGGCCACCGGCGGGCTTGCTGTCGGAATCGGATGTGGATGACATGCGGCGATGGTACGGGCCGTCGATGCGCAAAGTCACCGCAAAGCCTGCAATCACTTTCCGAAGTGACGCCTGCGGCATGATGTAGCACCGCCGACCGCAGCACCCCCGTCATGGCCAAGCACGAAGACGATCGCCACGACCGAGAAGCGAGCGCGTTGGAAGCACCGCGTTATTCCTCCGCTACGGTCGCCAGCCGGCTGCAGCTGCCGCCGGGTCCGTGGATAACCGTGCTTGATGCCCTCTGCGCCCGGTTCCCGGCGATCAGCCGCGAACAATGGGCGGATCGCTTCCGCCGCGGCCGCGTGCTTGACGCCAGCGGTGCGCCGCTGCCGATCGACGCGCCATATTGCGTCGGCGCCGAGATCCACTACTTCCGCGAAGTGCCCGACGAGCCGCGCATCGAAGCCCAAGCGCAGGTGCTGTTCCATGACGCGCACCTGCTGGTGGCCGACAAGCCGCACTTCCTGCCGGTGATGCCCGCGGGCGCCTTTGTGACGGAAACGCTGCTGACCCGGCTGGCGCAACAGCTGGACAACCCGCACCTGGTGCCGCTGCACCGCATCGATCGCGAAACCGCGGGGCTGGTGCTGTTCTCGACCAACCCCGCAAGCCGGGCGCGCTACCACGCGCTGTTCCACGACCGCGGCATCAGCAAGCACTACGAAGCCTGGGCACCAGCCTTGCCGTCGATTGCGTTTCCGCATCGGCGGCAGAGCCGCCTGCTGCCCGGCGAACCCTTCTTCCGCATGCGCGAGGCACCAGGCGAGGCCAACAGCGAATCGCTGATCGACGTCATCGAGCGCCGGGACGCACTCTGGCGCTATCGACTGGAGCCGGTCACTGGCCGCAAACACCAGTTGCGCCTGCATATGGCGGCGCTGGGTGCGCCGATCCTGCATGACCGTTGCTATCCGGAGCTGCTGCCGCAGGCGCCGGATGATCCGGCGCGGCCGCTGCAATTGCTGGCGCGATCGCTGTGTTTTATCGACCCTTTGAGTGGGCAGCGACGCGAATTCAGCAGCGCCTTGGCATTGCAGGCAGCACCCTCCGCTCCGCGCGGTGGTTAGCGCTTGAGGCCGAGCGTGACGCGGTCGCGCGCTTCAAGGTCACGCGCGGTTTGCACATCGTCGAAACCCGCCGCCGAGAAAATCGCGCGCACGGCCTCGCCCTGCTCCCAGCCATGCTCGACCAGCAGCCAGCCGCCTGACGCCAGATGCGATGGCGCATCGCTGGCGATGCGACGGATATCGTCGAGGCCGTCATGGCCGGACGCCAGCGCGGCGCGCGGCTCGAAGCGCAGATCGCCTTGCTGCAGGTGCGGGTCGTCATCGGCGATGTAGGGCGGATTGCTGACGATCACATCGAAGCGTTCGTCGGCCACGGGCGAGAACCAGTCGCCCTGCAGCGCGCGCACATTGCCCAGGCCCAGCCGGGCGGCGTTCTTCTGCGCGATCTGCAACGCTCCGCGGCTGGCATCGACGGCGATGACATCGGCGCGCGGGCGCTCGCTGGCGATGGCCAGCGCGATGGCGCCGCTGCCGGTTCCGAGGTCGAGCACGCGGACGGAGCGATCGGCCGGCAACCGCGCCAACGCCAGTTCGACCAGGAGCTCGGTTTCCGGGCGCGGGATCAGGGTATCGGCATTGACGACCAGCTCCATCGACCAGAATCCGCGGCGGCCGAGGATGTGCGCGACCGGCTCGCCCTGGCGGCGTCGCTCGAGCAAGGCGGCAAAGGTCGAAGCGGCATCGGGCTGCAACGCGTCGTTGCCATGGGCGTACAGCCAGCTGCGCGGCTTGCCCAGCGCCTCCGCCAGCAGCGCTTCCGCATCGATCCGCGCCGAATCGCCGGGCAGCGTGGCTGCGGCGTGGCGCAACGCCTCGCCCAGCGAACTCATGCCAGCACGTACAGCCGCAGGATCTGCGCCAGCTGCACCAGCGACGCCAGCAGGAAGCCACCGAGGAAGAACAGGTAGGACCAGCGCAGATAGCGGTACTTGTGGTGCGCGAGATACCAGCCGAGCGAATAGATGTCCTTGCTCATGGTGAAGTAGACCGAGCCATCGGTGCGCATCGCCTTGGCCACTTCCTCCTGGAAGCGCTCGCGCGAGAGCTCGGCGAAGTGCCCGAAGAACAGGATGTTGAACTGCGGCGGCAGCGTCTCGCCCTGCAGCCGCAGCGGCCGGTACTTGGGCAGGATCGCCAGTACGGCAAGAAACAGCGAACACATGGTGAAGCCAGCCAGGGTGATCGAGGCCAGCCGCAGGTCAGGATCGCCGAGCCGCCCCAGCACCAGCGTCAGCACGATCGAGGACATGGTAATGACGATATTGGCCTTGTTGTCGGCCATCAGCGACAGCTGCACATGGTGCTGCTGGGTGGTGCGCATGATCGCGTCGCCGGTGTTGCGCTCCGGGACGACGTCAAAGAACGCCTTGGCGGGATCCTCGCGATCGGCGGGGTTGGAACTCATGGCGCGGCCCTCGAGTGGTCCACGCCATGATAGCGCCGCGGCTCAGGCGGCGGCCGCTTCCGCCAGCTCGGCCGGAGCGCTGTTCCGGATCAGGTGGTCGAATGCGGACAATGCCGCCGTCGCACCTGCGCCCATGGCGATGATGATCTGCTTGTAGGGCACAGTGCTGGCATCGCCGGCAGCGAACACGCCGGGCAGCGAAGTCTGGCCGCGATCATCGATCACGATTTCGCCGCGCGGCGACAGCTCGACCGCGCCCTGCAACCACTCGGTGTTCGGCAGCAACCCGATCTGCACGAAGATGCCATCGAGCGCCAAGCGATGCGCATCGCCGGTGCCGCGATCCTTGTAAGCCAGGCCGGTGACTTTGTGGCCATCGCCCAGCACCTCGGTGCTCTGCGCGCTGACGATCACGTCGACATTGCCCAAGCTGCGCAGCTTGCGCTGCAACACTTCGTCGGCGCGCAACTTGCCGTCGAACTCGATCAGGGTGACCTGCTTGACGATGCCCGCAAGGTCGATCGCCGCCTCGACGCCGGAGTTGCCGCCGCCGATCACCGCCACCCGCTTGCCCTTGAACAGCGGGCCATCGCAGTGTGGGCAATAGGCGACACCCTTGTTGCGGTACTCGGCTTCGCCGGGCACGTTCATCGAGCGCCAGCGCGCGCCGGTGGACAGGATCACGCTGCGAGCGCGGAGCGTGGCGCCGCTTTCCAGCTCGACGCCGACCAGGCCATCACTGCCCGCGGGCAGCAGCCGCTGCGCGCGCTGGGCATTCATGATGTCGACGTCGTAGTCGCGCACGTGTTGCTCCAGCGCCGCGGCCAGCTTCGGGCCTTCGGTTTCACGCACGGAGATAAAATTCTCGATGGCCAGGGTGTCGAGCACCTGGCCGCCGAAGCGTTCGGCAACCACGCCGGTGCGAATGCCTTTGCGTGCGGCATAGATCGCCGACGCGGCGCCGGCCGGGCCACCGCCGACCACCAGTACGTCGAAGGCATCCTTCTGCGCCAGCACCGCCGCCGCCCGCGCGACCGCACCGGTATCGAGCTTGGCGATGATTTCTTCCAGGCCCATGCGGCCCTGCGCAAACGGCTGACCGTTGAGATACACGCTGGGCACCGCCATCACCTGGCGTTGCTCGACTTCGTCCTGGAACAAGGCGCCGTCGATGGCGACGTGGGTGATCTTCGGGTTGAGCACCGCCATCAGGTTCAAGGCCTGCACCACATCCGGGCAGTTCTGGCAGGACAGCGAGTAATAGGTTTCGAAGTGGAATTCGCCATCGAGCGCGCGGATCTGCGCGATGACTTCGTCGGCCACTTTGGGAGGGTGTCCACCGACCTGCAGCAGTGCCAGCACCAGCGAGGTGAACTCGTGGCCCAGCGGAATGCCGGCGAAGCGCAGTGCGACCGCGTGATCGTCCTTGCGGCGGATCAGGAAAGACGGCTTACGCGCGTCGTCGCCATCCTCCGACACGGTGATCAGCGGCGTCAGTGCGGCGATCTCGTCCAGCAGCTGCGTCAGCTCGTCGGACGTGTCGCCGGCATCGCGGCTGGCGACCAGTTCGATCGGCTGTCGCAGCATGCCGAGGTAGCTGCGCAGTTGCGTCTTGAGGGTGTCGTCGAGCATGGATGCACTCCCGGAAAAAGCCCGCTCCCGGCAGGGAGCGGGCAGGACACTCAGATCTTGCCGACCAGATCCAGCGACGGCGCCAGGGTCTTCTCGCCTTCCTTCCACTTGGCCGGGCAGACCTCGCCCGGGTGCGCGGCGACGTACTGCGCGGCCTTGACCTTGCGCAGCAGCTCGCTGGCGTCGCGGCCGATGCCGCCGGCGTTGACTTCGACGATCTGGATGCGGCCTTCCGGATCGATCACGAAGGTGCCGCGATCGGCGAGGCCAGCGTCCTCGATCAGCACGTCGAAGGCGCGCGACAGGGTCCAGGTCGGGTCGGCGACCATCGGGTACTGGATCTTGCGGATGGTGTCGGAGCTGTCGTGCCAAGCCTTGTGGGTGAAGTGGGTGTCGGTCGACACAGCAAAGATCTCGACGCCCAGCTTCTGGAACTCGGCGTAGTTGTCGGCGAGGTCGCCGAGCTCGGTCGGGCAGACGAAGGTGAAATCGGCCGGATAGAAGAACACCACCGACCACTTGCCACGCAGGTCGGTGTCGCTGACGGAAACGAACTTGCCCTGGTGGTAGGCAGTGGCGGTGAACGGCTGGACTTGGGTATTGATCAGGGACATCGGGAAAAACTCCTTCAGTGGGTGGGGAAAAGGACGACAACGGATGCAGAGCCTAGGGGCCTGCCTTCATAAAGTGAAATGAATTGAATTCATCACTTCGATATATAGTATCTATCGATAGCGCAAACAGCGCTAGCACCACGCATCCAATCGGCGGAATCTATAGCCCATGAACCTGCGCGACTTGCGTTACCTGGTGGCCCTGGCCGAACTGCGGCACTTCGGTCGCGCCGCCGAGGCCTGCCATGTCAGTCAGCCCACCCTGTCGACCCAGCTCAAGAAGCTGGAAGACGAACTCGGCGTGACGCTGGTCGAACGCGCCCCGCGGCACGTGATGCTGACGCCCGCGGGGCAAGACATCGTGCTGCGCGCGCGTCGCGTGCTGGCCGAAGTCGAACAGATGCGCGAGACCGCGCGACGCAGCGTCGACCCGGAGGCTGGCAGCGTGCGCCTCGGCCTGTTCCCGACCCTCGGCCCCTATCTGCTGCCGCATATCGTTCCGCGCATCCGCAAGCGCTTTCCGCGATTAGAACTGCTGCTGGTCGAAGAGAAGACCGAAGTCATCCTGCAGCAGCTGCGCGAGGGCCGGCTCGACGCCGGGGTGCTGGCGCTGCCGCTGCACGAGGACTGGCTGGAAACCGAATTCCTGTTCGAAGAACCCTTCTTGCTCGCCGTTCCGGAGAAGCATCCACTGGCCAGCCATCGCGACCTGCGCCTGGCGGAGCTCAGCGAACAGCACCTGCTGCTGCTCGAGGAAGGCCACTGCCTGCGCGACCAGGCGCTGGAAGTCTGTACCCTGGCCGGCGCCGGCGAGAAAGAAGGCTTCCGCGCCACCAGCCTCGAGACCCTGCGGCAGATGGTCGCCGCCGGCGTCGGCGTCACCTTGCTGCCGGTGCTGGCGATCAAGCCGCCGGTGCCACCCCAGGACAACATCCGCCTGCTCAACTTCCGCGCCCCGCCACCCTCGCGACGCCTGGCGATGGTGTGGCGCAAGAGCTCGGCGATGGGCGAGTTCCTGCACAAGCTGGCGGCGGAGGTCCGCGACCTGCCAGCGAATCTGCTGGCGCTGCCCACGCCCGGCGAGACACGGCGCAAGCGCCGCGCCCTCGCCTGAGTGTCGATAGCTCAGCACTATCGAATCCATCGCCACAATTAATTTCAATCGTCGCGGGACCGGGACTATGCTCGGGCTGACCCCGCCCGGGCATCGTTGACGCGTCCGTTTCACGGGGCAACCCTGCCGCCATCCAGCCACGAGGTGACACCATGTCTCTGAAAGGTTCCAAGACCGAAGGCAATCTCAAGGCCGCCTTCGCCGGCGAGTCGCAAGCCAATCGCCGCTATCTCTATTTCGCGCAGAAGGCCGACGTCGAGGGCTACAACGATGTCGCCGCGGTGTTCCGCTCCACCGCCGAAGGCGAGACCGGGCACGCCCATGGCCATCTCGAGTACCTCGAATCCTGCGGCGACCCGGCCACCGGCCTGCCCTTCGGCGACACCGCCAGCAACCTCAAATCCGCCATCGCCGGCGAGACGCACGAGTACACCGACATGTACCCGGGCATGGCCAAGACCGCGCGCGACGAAGGTTTCGACGAGATCGCCGACTGGTTCGAGACCCTGGCCAAGGCCGAGCGCTCGCACGCCAACCGTTTCACCAAGGCACTCAACGAACTGGCGGCCTGACCACCGCCATCCGGTGCCCGCGCGGTAGCCATCGCGCGGGCACCACCCTGTCCCACGCTGTAGCCGCAGACCCTGGAGGCAGTGATGAGTGCGAACCCGCCAAGCGCGCGCGAAGGCAGCCTGGAAGCGCCGACCCGCCACCCGCTGGACTGGAACAATCCCGAGTTCTGGGACGAGGCCAAGCTCGACGCCGAACTCGAGCGGGTATTCGACCTCTGCCATGGCTGCCGCCGCTGCGTCAGCCTCTGCCAATCCTTCCCGACCCTCTTTGACCTGGTCGACAACTCCGAATCGATGGAAGTCGATGGCGTCGCCAAGAGTGACTACGCCAAGGTCGTCGAGCAGTGCTACCTGTGCGACCTGTGCTACCAGACCAAGTGCCCGTACATTCCGCCGCATGAGTGGAATATCGACTTCCCGCACCTGATGCTTCGCGCCAAGGCGGTGCACTTCAGGAAGCACGGCGCGCCGTTGTCGGCCAAGCTGATTTCGAACACGAAAACGGTCGGACGTCTCGTCTCCATCCCGGTCGTCGTCGAAGCCGCCAACTGGGGCAACCGGCAGAAGCCGCTGCGCGCGGTGATCGAGAACGTACTCGACGTGCACCGCGACGCCAACCTGCCGACCTACACCGCGCGCACCGCGGAAAAACGCGTACCGCTGGACGATAGCGGCGCTGGCGCCCTGCCTGCCGGCCCGACCCG
>DASUOA010000363.1:0-3338 GCA_036276895.1 Arenimonas sp.
AGGGGAGCGGGATGAACAAAGTGTTGTACGCGGGCGCCGTCGTCATCGGCGTGGCATGCGCGGCCTTCGGCGTGCCGGTCGACTTCGTGCTGTTCGGCCTGACGCTCGTCGCCGTCGCCCTGTTCCACCACCACGTGCTGCAGGTAGCGCTCATCGGCCTCGCCATAGTGACGCTCTACAAGCTCGGCTTCACCGGCTTCAAGACCGGACCCGGCCTCGGCGGGCTCGGGGCGCACATGGCGCACGAGTGGATCATCCTCACCAACCTGCTCGGCCTGCTGCTCGGCTTCGCCCTGCTGTCCAACCACTTCGAGCGCAGCAAGGTGCCCGAAGTGCTGCCGCACTACCTGCCGGACGACTGGAAAGGCGGCTTCCTGCTGCTCGTCATGGTGTTCGTGCTGTCCTCGTTCCTGGACAACATCGCCGCGGCGCTGATCGGCGGCACCATGGCCATGGCGGTGTTCCGCAAGAAGGTGCACATCGGCTACCTCGCGGCGATCGTCGCCTGCTCCAACGCCGGCGGCGCCGGCAGCGTGGTCGGCGACACCACCACCACCATGATGTGGATCGACGGGGTGAGCCCGCTGGTCGTGCTGGACGCCTATATCGCCGCTTCCGTGGCGCTGGTGGTATGCGGCATCCCCGCGGCGATCCAGCAGCAGCGCTTCGCCCCGATCGTCAAGGACGCGAAGGTCGAGCACCGCATTGACTGGGCCCGCGTGGCGATCGTGGCGATCATCCTGGTCTCGGCGATCGGCGCCAACGTGCTGGCCAACCTCAGGTTTCCCGCGGTGCTGGAACAGTTCCCGGTGATCGGTGCCGCGGTCTGGCTGGCCATCCTGGCCACCGCGCCATGGCGCCAGCCCGACTGGAAATTGCTGCCCGAAGCGTTCAAGGGCTCGGTGTTCCTGCTCGCGCTGGTGACCATCGCCTCGATGATGCCGGTGGAGAAGCTGCCGGTCGCCTCGTGGCAGACCACCCTGTCGCTGGGCTTCATTTCCTCGGTGTTCGACAACATCCCGCTCACCGCGCTGGCGCTCAAGCAGGGCGGCTACGACTGGGGCATGCTTGCCTACGCGGTCGGCTACGGCGGGTCCATGATCTGGTTCGGGTCCTCGGCCGGCGTGGCGATCTCCAACATGTACCCCGAGGCGAAGTCGGTCGGGCGCTGGGTGCGCCACGGCTGGCACGTCGCCCTGGCCTACGTCCTGGGCTTTTTCGTGTTCCTGCTGATCTCCGGGTGGAATCCCACCGACAAGCGCGGCCAGGCGCTGGTGGAGTCGGTGCCGGTGGCGCCGATTGCCGTCCCGCTTGCTTGGAGTCAATAGCCGGAACGGTTTTCACCGGGGCGGCCGCCTTCGCCGCCACCAACATCGACGCGCTGTTCCTGACGGCCGCGCTTCTTTCCGCGGCCTCAACACGCCCGCCGCAGGTGTTTGCAGGCACCTTCGCCGGCATCGGCGTGCTGTACGCCGCAAGCGCGCTCGCCGCGCTCGTTTCGCTGGTCGTGCCGCAAGGCGCGATAGCGCTGCTGGGCCTGATCCCCCTCGCCATCGGACTGAAGCAGCTTCTCCAGCGCGCGCCGGGCGACGGCCCCGCGTTAGAGGCCGGCCACGGCATGCTTGCGGTGGCCGGCATCCATATCGCCTTCGGCGCCGACAACCTGGGCGTCTATACGCCGCTGTTCGCAGCCAGTCCGGGAGACGCCATCGCCCTGTACGGCGTGGTCTTCGCGCTCCTTACCGCGGTGCTGTGCTTCGCGGCAAACCGGCTGGTCGGCCATCCGGCGCTCGGCGCCGCGGTGCGGCGCTACGGCGCGCGCACGGTGCCCTGGGTGCTGATCGCGCTCGGCGGATGGATCCTGCTCGGCGGCGTCTAGAACAGCCCGACCACCTTGCCGTCGATGAGATCGATCTTCGCCGCCGAGGGCACCTTGGGCAGGCCGGGCATGGTCATGATGTCGCCGCACACCATGACGACGAACTCGGCGCCGGCGGCCAGGCGCACCTCGCGCACGTTGATGACGTGACCGCTGGGCGCGGCGCGCAGCGCGGCGTCGGTGGAAAACGAGTATTGCGTCTTCGCCACGCACACCGGGTAGTGGCCGTAGCCGTCTTCCTGGAGCTTCTTGATCTGGTTGCGCACCTTGGCGTCGGCGGTGACTTCCGAGGCGTGATACACCTTCCGGGCGATCTTCGAGACCTTTTCCCACAGCGAGTCGCCATCCTCGTAGACGAAGCTGGGCTTGGAGGGCTGATCGCACAGCCCGACCACGATTTTCGCCAGCTCGGCGGCGCCTTTGCCGCCCTCGGCCCAGTGATTGGCCAGCACCACCGGCACCCCCAGCTTTTTCATGCGATCGGTCAGCACCTTCATTTCCGCGTCGGTGTCGAAGGTGAAGCGGTTGATTGATACCACGCACGGAATGCCGTAGACCTTGGTCACGTTCTCGACGTGGCGCTCCAGGTTCACCAGGCCCTTCTCCAGCGCGGCGACGTTCTCCTTGCTGACTTCCTTCACGTCGACCCCGCCGTGGTACTTGAGCGCGCGCATGGTGGCGACGATCACCGCGGCGCTGGGCCGCAGGCCGCTCTTGCGGCACTTGATGTCCAGGAACTTCTCGGCGCCCAGGTCGGCGCCAAAGCCCGCCTCGGTGACCACGTAGTCGGCGAGCTTCAGGGCGCTCTGCGTGGCGATTACCGAGTTGCAGCCGTGCGCGATGTTCGCGAACGGGCCGCCATGGATGAAGGCCGGGTTGTTCTCGAGCGTCTGCACCAGGTTCGGGGCGAGCGCGTCCTTGAGCAGCACCGTCATCGCCCCGTGCGCCTGCAGATCTTTCGCCTTTACCGGCTTTTGGTCCCGGGTATAGCCAACGACGATATTGCCCAATCTCTGCTTCAAATCGTCCAAAGACGTGGAAAGGCAGAAAATCGCCATCACCTCGGAGGCCACCACGATGTCGAAGCCGTCCTGGCGCGGGTAGCCGTTGGCCGGCCCGCCGAGCGCGACGGTGATGTCGCGCAGCGCGCGGTCGTTGACGTCGACCACCCGCGGCCAGGTGATACGCCGGACATCGATGTCGAGCGCATTGCCGTGATGGATGTGATTGTCGAGCAGTGCCGAGAGCAGGTTGTTGGCGAGCTGGATGGCGCCGAAGTCGCCGGTAAAGTGAAGGTTGATGTCCTCCATCGGCACGACTTGGGCGTGGCCGCCGCCGGTGGCGCCGCCCTTCATGCCGAACACAGGTCCCATCGACGGCTCGCGCAAGCAGATCATCGTGCGCTTGCCGATGCGCGACAGCGCATCGCCCAGACCGATCGAGGTGGTGGTCTTGCCCT
>DASUOA010000364.1:0-7227 GCA_036276895.1 Arenimonas sp.
CAGACCCCACTTCATAGCTTGCGGTAGACCTCGGCGCCGGACTTGCGGAATTCCAGGGACTTCTCGGCCATGCCCTTCTTTGCGTAGTCGCGCACGTCCTGGGTGATCTTCATCGAGCAGAAATGCGGGCCGCACATCGAGCAGAAGTGCGCGACCTTGTGCGCGTCCTTCGGCAGCGTCTCGTCGTGGAACTCCTTCGCCTTCTCCGGATCCAGGCCGAGGTGGAACTGGTCCTGCCAGCGGAACTCGAAGCGCGCCTTGCTCAGCGCGTTGTCGCGCACCTGCGCACCGGGATGGCCCTTGGCCAGGTCCGCAGCATGCGCGGCAATCTTGTAAGCCATGATCCCGTCGCGCACGTCCTCGCGATTGGGCAGGCCGAGGTGTTCCTTCGGCGTGACGTAGCAGAGCATCGCGGTGCCGTACCAGCCGATCATCGCCGCGCCGATCGCGCTGGTGATGTGGTCGTAACCCGGCGCGATGTCGGTGGTCAGCGGCCCGAGCGTGTAGAACGGCGCCTCACCGCACTCGCGCAGCTGCTTGTCCATGTTCTCCTTGATCAGCTGCATCGGCACGTGGCCGGGGCCTTCGATCATGGTCTGGACGTCGTGCTTCCACGCGATCTTGGTCAACTCGCCGAGCGTTTCGAGTTCGCCGAACTGCGCGGCGTCGTTGGCATCGGCGATCGAGCCCGGGCGCAGGCCATCGCCCAGCGAGAAGCTGACGTCATAGGCCTTCATGATTTCGCAGATCTCGGCGAAATGCGTGTAGAGGAAATTTTCCTTGTGATGCGCCAGGCACCACTTGGCCATGATCGAGCCGCCGCGCGAGACGATGCCGGTGACGCGCTTCGCCGTCAGTGGCACGTAACGCAGCAGCACGCCGGCATGGATGGTGAAGTAGTCGACGCCCTGCTCGGCCTGTTCGATCAGGGTGTCGCGGAACAGCTCCCAGGTCAGCTCTTCGGCGCGACCATCAACCTTTTCCAGCGCCTGGTATATCGGCACGGTGCCGATCGGCACCGGCGAGTTGCGGATGATCCACTCGCGGGTTTCGTGGATGTGCTTGCCGGTCGACAGGTCCATCACCGTGTCGGCGCCCCAGCGGATGGCGTAGACCAGCTTCTCGACTTCCTCGGCGATGCCCGAGGACACCGCGGAGTTGCCGATATTGGCGTTGACCTTGGTCAGGAAATTGCGGCCGATGATCATCGGCTCGACTTCCGGGTGATTGATGTTGGCCGGGATGATGGCGCGGCCGCGCGCCACTTCGTCGCGCACGAATTCCGCGGTGATGCGCGAGGGCAAGGAGGCACCGAAGCTCTCGCCCGGGTGCTGGCGCAGCAGGTGCGCATCCTTGATCGCATCGAGGCGCTGGTTCTCGCGGATGGCGATGTACTCCATCTCCGGCGTGACGATGCCGCGCCGGGCGTAGTGCATCTGCGAGACATTGCCGCCGGCCTTGGCGCGTCGCGGCAGCGGCCGCTGCGGGAAGCGCACGGCGTCGAGCTTGGCATCGGTCTCGCGACCGCGACCGAAGGCCGATGACAGCTGCGACAGCGCTTCGCAGTCGCCGCGCTCGGCAATCCACTTGGCGCGCAGCGCCGGCAAGCCGGCGGCGAGATCGATGATCGCCTGCGGATCGGTATAGGGGCCGGAGGTGTCGTACACCGTCAGCGGCGCGTTGGGCTCGGGCGCGGCGCCGATACGCGGCGTCGGCGACAGCGCAATCTCGCGCATCGGCACGCGCAGGTCGGGCCGCGAGCCTTCGACATGGATTTTTCGCGAGCCGGGAATCGGCCGCGTGACTTCTTCGGAAAGCTGCTGGGTCTGCTCGAGCAGGGCGCTGGGCTGGGCGTTCATGACATTCGTCCGATGGGAGGGACGAAGCGGCGGCGCCGGGGCGCCAAAGGCGGCGCCACGAAGCTTCCCTACGCCGGGATCAACCGGATCAGGTTCGAAGGGTCTGTCTCAGCCCGCGACTCGCTGGGCACCCCCGCTTCAGGGCGCCATTTGACCACGGCGGGGCCGCTGGCGCGAGGCGCGCGCCCCGCTCAGACCCCGGCCACCGCACCCAGACGGCGCCAATCGGCACCGGTCGGCTCCTGGAACAGGCGCAAGTCGAAAGCGGGCAGGACCGCCAGCAGGTGGTCGAAGATATCGCCCTGGATGCTCTCGTAGGCCGCCCAGTCGGTGGTGCTGGTGAAACAGTAGATCTCCAGCGGCAGGCCGGTCGGGCCGGGCTCGAGCTGACGCACCAGCAGCGTCATCTTTGGGTGGATGTGCGGATGCGCGCGCAACCAGGCCTCGACGTAAGCGCGGAAGGTGCCGAGGTTGGTGACCCGGCGGGTATTGACCGGATCCTTGCCCTCGGCCAGCAGGCGCGCGTTCCAGACCTCCAACTCGCCCTTCTTGCGCGCGAGGTAGTCGTCGATCAACGCGAAGCGGCGCAGACGCTCGCGCTCGTCATCGCCCAGGAAGCGAACCGAAGTCTGGTCGATGCGCAGCGCACGCTTGATGCGACGGCCACCGGATTCGCTCATGCCACGCCAGTTGCGGAAGCTCTCGCCGATCAGCCGGTGCGTCGGGATGGTAGTGATGGTGCGATCCCAGTTCTGCACCTTGACCGTGTGCAGGGTGATGTCGATGACATCGCCGTCGGCGTGCAGTTGCGGCATCTCGATCCAGTCACCGACACGCAGCATGTCGTGACTGGACAGCTGGATGCCGGCGACCAGCGACAGCAGGGTGTCGCGGAACACGATCAGCAGTACCGCCGTCATCGCGCCAAGGCCCGACAGCAGCAGCAGCGGCGAGCGATCGATCAGTGCCGACAGCATCAGTACGCCGGCGACGATGTACAGCACCAGTTGTAGCAACTGGATATAGCCCTTGATCGGCCGCGCCCTGGCACGCTCGGGATCACGCCGTTCGTAGTGCTCGTTGAGTGTCGAAAGCAACTTGCCCAGTGCCAATGCCAGAGTCAGCACGATGTAGGCAACGCTGACATTGCGGGTCAACGAGACCAGCAGCGCAGGCAACTGTGGCAACCATGCGACGCCGCTGTACAACACCAGCGCCGGCAGCACATGTGCGACCCGGTTGATCACGCCGCGTTCGAGCAGCGCATCATCCCAGGTGAAGGGCGAGGACTTCACCGCCCGGGTGATGGCGGCCAGCAGCACCCGGCGGGTGATGCAATCAGCGGCCCATGCCGCAAGCAGAAGCGCCGACACGCCGAGCAGCATCGACAACCACGGGTATTCGGCCAACCAGGGCAAGTGGGCAGTCACATCCGGCATTGCACTTCCTCTACATCAGACCCGGGACAAGCCTACCGGAGCTGCCAAGGCAATACGAAGCTGGAGGCAAGCATGCCGGGCATGCATTCATTGAAATGAACTGCTGGAGTACGCGACGTAGAGGACGCGCTCACGGGCTGCCGTGGGCGTCTGTCAGCGGATCACTGTCGATGCAACCCTTTGAGCAAGTTCTGCATCCAACCTTCCCAGCGCCACTATCGGCGCAAGCCTGCCCAACAAGCAATCGGCCAAAGAGCCATCACTTCTGGCACTCCTGTCGCGCCTCGCAGCGTGATGGGATGGCTCCTACGCCTCAAGGAGTCGAGGAAATGAAGCATCGCAAACTCGCCATCGGGGGCGCCATTGTTACCCTGGTCGTCATTGTTGCCGCGATTGGCATGAGCCGCGGGCGCGGTGACGCCGGCACGACGGTTGAAGTGACATCAGTCAAACGCGCCGAAATCGTTCAGAAGGTCAATGGCACCGGCAAGATCCAGCCGAACATCGAGATCAATATCAGCGCCGATGTCAGCGCCAAGATCACCCGGCTCGACGTCAAGGAGGGCGACCGCGTTGAGAAGGGACAGCTGCTGGTCGAACTCGACGGGGAGAAATACCTGGCCAGCGTGCAGAGCCAGGAGGCCAACGTTCGTTCCGCGCGCGCCAATGCCAGGCTCGCCAGCGAGAATCGTGACCAGGCCCAGCGCGTGCTGAAGCGTGCCGAGGAAATGCGCACGCGCAAGCTGATCTCGCAGTCTGAGCTGGATGCCGCCAAGACCGCATTCCAGGTCGAGTCCTCGCGCCATCAATCCGCCCTCGACCAGGTCGAGCAAAGTATCGGCTTCCTCAAGCAGGCTCAGGATGATCTGTCCAAGACCTCGATCTACGCACCGATCTCGGGAACGATCAGCGACCTGAACAAGGAAGTCGGTGAAATCGCCATCGGATCGCAGTTCCAGGAAGACGTGATCATGGTGGTGGCGCAGCTCGGCGCCATGGAAGCGCTGATCAATGTCGACGAGAACGACATCAATGCCATTGCGATCGGGCAGCCGGCGGAAATATCGGTGGATGCCGTGCTCGGCGAGAAGATCACCGGCAGCGTGTCGGAGATCGCCAGCAGCGCCACGCCGGTGCAGCCCGGCGCAACCGTGCAGAAGACCGAATTCGAGGTCAAGGTCGCCATCACCAGCGATACCCGCAACCTGCGGCCGGGCATGACGGCCAGCGCCGATATCGTGACGCAGACCCGCGACGACGCCCTGAGCGTGCCGATCCAGTCGGTCACCGTGCGCACCGCCGACCAGCTCAAGGTAGGCGAGGACAAGGACACCGAGTTCAAGGCCGGCGACGACGGCTTCGTCGAAGTCGTGTTCGTGGTCACCAATGGCAAGGCGCGGGCACGACCGGTCAAGGCCGGTATCCAGAGTGACGAGCTGATCGAGATCACCGACGGCCTGAAGGAAGGCGAGCAGGTCGTTTCTGGCAGCTACCGCGCGATTTCCCGCGATCTCGGCAATGGCGAAGCGGTGACCATCAGCCAGGCTGGCGCCGACAAGGAAGGCGACGGGAAGGACGGGCGCTGATATGGTCGCTGTCGCCAAGCCAGCGCAGGATGCCACACTGTTCATCGACCAGGTGGTCAAGACCTATGTCATGGGCGATCAGGAAGTCCGCGCCCTGGCCGGAGTGTCGCTGCGCATCGAGCGCAACGAGTACGTGGCGATCATGGGCCCCTCCGGATCCGGCAAGTCGACCCTGATGAACATCATCGGCTGCCTCGATGTGCCGACTGCCGGCAGCTACTGGCTCGAGGGCCAGGCGGTCGAAGCCATGAGCGACGACGAGCTGGCCGAGGTGCGCAACCACAAGATCGGTTTCGTCTTCCAGACCTTCAACCTGGTTCCGCGCATCAATGTCTTCAAGAATGTCGAACTGCCGCTGATCTACGCCGGCAAGTCCAAGGCCGAGCGCACCCGGCTCGCCAACGAAGCCATCCGCGCCGTCGGCCTGGAATCGCGGGCCGACCACAAGCCCAATGAGCTCTCCGGCGGCCAGCGCCAGCGCGTCGCGATCGCCCGCGCGCTGGTCTGCAAGCCCTCGATCCTGCTCGCCGACGAGCCGACCGGCAATCTCGACAGCGCCACCGGCACCGAGATCATGGCCCTGCTCGGCGAGCTGCACGCGCGCGGCAATACCATCATCCTGGTGACGCACGAGGACGACATCGCCGCGCATGCGCAGCGCATCGTGCGCCTGCGCGACGGCCTGATCGAATCCGACACCGCCACCCCCGGCAGGTCATGAGACTCGCGATCGACATCGCCGAGTCGTTCCGCATCGCGGCCAGCGCGATCGCCGCCAACAAGGGCCGCGGCGCGCTGACGGCGCTGGGCATCATCATCGGCATCGTGGCGGTGATCATCACCATGACCGCCGCCAACGGACTGCAGACCACCTTCCGGCAGAGCTTCGCCTCGGTCGGCTCGGACGTCATCTACGTTTCCAAGCGGCCATGGGTGCAACTCGGACCGGATTTCCGCTTCCGCAACCGCCCGGAAATCACCCTGCCGATCAGCGATGCGATGACCCGCCGCCTGCAGGGACGGGCGGTGGTCAACCCCAGCATGAGCGGCAACCAGAGCATCAAGTTCCGCTCGCAGGTGATGGACACGATCACCGTGATTGGCACCACCGACAAGCAGGTGCTGGTCTCCAACATGGTGCCCAGTCAGGGCCGCTTCCTGATGCCTTTCGACGTGCGCTTCAAGCGCCGGGTCGCGGTGATCGGCGCGGATATCGCCGAAGGCCTGTTCGGCCATGGCAGCCCGCTCGACAAGATCATCCGCATCGGCCGCTACGAGTTCCGCGTCGTCGGGGTGATGGAGAAGCAGGGCAGCAGCTTCTTCGGCGGACCCAATTTCGACCGTCAGGTCTACCTGCCGATCTCCACCTTCGGCAAGACCTTCGGCGACCAGGGCGGCCGCGCCGGCGTCAACATCGCCATTCGTGCACCGGCCGGGGAATCGGTCGAGGACTTCGAATATGAAGTGATCGGCCTGATGCGCAGCGTGCGCGGACTCAAGCCGATCGAAGCCGACGACTTCTCCATCAACAAGCTCGACTCGCTGCTCGACGCCTACAACAACACCATGGGCGTGGTGGTCATGGTCGGCCTGGCCATCACCGGCATCGCCCTGTTCGTCGGTGGCGTCGGGGTGATGAACATCATGCTGGTGTCGGTGACCGAGCGCACCCGCGAAATCGGCATCCGCAAAGCGATCGGTGCAAAGCGGCGCAGCATCCTGCTGCAATTCCTGTTCGAGTCGTCGCTGATCTGCCTGTTCGGCGGCGTCATCGGCATCAGCGTGGCGGCCCTGCTCACGGCGGTGATCAACGCGCAGCTGATGCCGGCCAGCCTGTCGCCGGCGATCGTGGTGGCGGCATTGCTGGTGTCGTTGCTGGTCGGGGTGATCTCCGGGCTGCTGCCGGCCTATCGCGGCGCCCGCCTCGATCCCATCGAAGCCTTGCGGTACGAGTAGGGAGGTCGGTCATGCGTATCGCTGATGTCTTCGTCATGTCGCTGTCGGCCATCGGTGCCAACAAGCTGCGCTCCTTCCTGACCCTGGTCGGCATCGTCCTTGGCGTGGCATCGATCATCGCGGTTATGACCGCCATCTCGGTGGTGCAGGCGACCATGGAGCAGGAAATGACCGTGCTCGGCGCACAGACCTTCCAGGTGCAGAAGTGGCCGAATGGATTCAACAGCGACGAGCAGCAGCGGGCGGCGATGAAGTGGCCGCCGGTAACTCTTGCCGAGGCGCAGGCCATCCGCGAGCAGGTGCCTTCGGTCGACCTCGTAGGAACCGAATTCTGGGATTTCGGCGTCTCCGCCTCCTACCAAGGCTTCAAGACCGAACCGAACATCA
>DASUOA010000365.1:0-8085 GCA_036276895.1 Arenimonas sp.
CCTCACCCATGGCAAAGAGAGTCCTGCAAAGGCATACCCGCCCACGCGCTCGATAGTTTCTCGGCGCTTGAGAAGCGATGGTCAGCGTGGCGGTGCGAGGTATTCCTTCGCGCTCAGTCGGCCATCGTTGTCGACGTCCTGTTTGTGGAACTGGCCACTCAGGCGTGTGTGGAACTCGGCCAGCGTCACTCGCTTGGCGTCGGGGATGAGCTGCTCGTGCGGATCGAGCACGCCGTCGCCGTTGCGGTCCATGTCGTGGAAGGCGCGGCTCATCCAGTCGAGGTATTCGCCGAGGACGATGAAGCCGTCACCGTCGCGATCGACGCGGTTGATGTATTCGTATTGCGAGGTCGCCTGCGCGCTGCCGGCGGCGAGCACGGCCAGCAGCACGAGTTGGTCAAGCCGGACCGGCATAGACGGTGATTTCTTCGCGGTCGTGATAGAGCTGCTTGGCGCGCACCACCAGCGGCTTGCCGGCCTGTTGCTGGAACTGATCGAGACAGATGCGGGTTTCTTCCCAGCGTTTCTTCATCGGCAGCTTGAGGTTGAATACGGCGCGCTTGCACCAGCCGCGGGCGAACCACTCGGCCATGCGCGAGGCGACCTTGCGCGGTGCTTCGACCATGTCGCAGACCATCCAGTCGAGCGGCTTGGGTGGCTGCCAGTGGAAGCCGTCGGCGCGTTGGTGGTCGATCAGGCCGGTGTCGAGTGCGCTCTCGGCCATCGGGCCGTTGTCGATGGCGAACACGCGCAGGTGGCGGCGCGCCAGCACCCAGCTCCAGCCGCCGGGCGCGGCGCCGAGGTCGGCGGCGTGCATGCCGGCGGTCATCCACTTCTCCAGCTCGGCCGGCTCGATCAGCGTGAGCAGCGCTTCTTCGAGCTTCAAGGCGGAACGGCTGGGCGCATCGGTATGGCTGCGCAAGCGTGGCACGCCGAGCGGCCAGGGCGAGCTGTCCTTCGGGTCGGCGCTCGCAAGCAGGGCGTGGGTGCCGGCGAGGAAGCAGACATGCAGACGTTGCCGGCGGGCATCGAGCTTTTCTTCAAGCAGTCCGCGCTGGCGCAGGGCCGGGCGCAGTGCGTTGCCGAAGGCGCGGGCGAGGCCAGCGAGCTGCTTGCCTTCGTCGGATTCCGGATGCTCGACGACCAGGTCGCCGAAGCGGCCGCGGCCGGCGATGGCATCCATCATCGGTGTCAGGCGGTCTTTCGGGTCGAGGTGTTCGAGCTCGGCGAACTGGCGCAGCTTCTGTCGAGCGAAGACCAGTTCGCGCAGCGGCAAAGCGTGCGACAGTTCTTCGATGCCGTCACCGAAGTACTGCACGAAGCCACTGCCACGCTGCGTCTTCGCGTAGCCGGCGAAACCAGCCAGCGCGGCGCGCTCGGACAGCTCGGCAGCGAGCTCGGGCTCGAAGCCCGGACGGCAATAGCCGAGCAGGGCGTCAGTAGACAACGCCGCTCTCGCCGTAAGTACGCAGTACGTCGCGGGCATGGTCGCGCATCAGGTCGCGCTTGACCGCGATGCCGCGCTTCTCCAGTTCGCCGCTCCAGTCGGCGGGCAGGGGGCCTTCGTCGAAGCCGGCCAGGGTCTGCACGTCGTCGGCGCGGGCGCCGATCAGCACTTCGTCGATCCCAGCCCAGATCAGCGCGCCGTAGCACATCGAGCAGGGCTGCGCCGAGGTGGCGAGGGTGATGCGCTGGCCGTCTTCGTTGAGGCGGAAGCGCTGCAGGCGTTGCTGGCTGGTGGTCAGGGCCATCACCTCGGCATGCGCCGCCGAGCAGTTGTGCGGCACCACGCGGTTGACGCCGACCCCTAGCAGGCGGCCGTCGGCGTTGAACACCGCGGCGCCGAAGGGGCCGCCGGTACGGTAATCGACGTTCCAGCGCGACAGCTGGATGGCGAGCGCGATGCGCGCATCGTCGTCGGGGTACAGGCGCTCGGCGTCCACTTCGTCGTGGATCCAGGCTGGCAGGGTCAGATGCAGTTGCGCGTAGAGCATGAGGTTATTGCACCGGCAGGGCATTGGCTTCGCCGCGGATGCCTTCGCAGCGGTTGTCGACGCATTGGCAGCCCTTGAGCTCGGGGAAGCCGCAGACCGACATCGTGCCTTCGGTCTCGCATTTGGCTTTGATCTGCTCGGGGAAAGTCGGGCTGTCGGTGTTCACGCAGGCCGGGTAGTAGCCGCAGCAGTTGCCGACGTTCTTGATTTCGCAGTCGGCGTCGGTTTTGCAGCTGTAATCGACTTCGCCGGGCGTGGCGGAAATGGGGTCAGAGAACATTTCCTTGTCGGGTGCGGCGGTCGCTGTCGTGGCGTCAGAGGAAATGTTCTCTGACCCCGTTTCCGCCTTCGGGCAGCCCGACAACATCAGGCAGGCCAGCAACAGCAGCAGGACGCTCAGGCGCATGCTCATCCTCCGGCCTTGGCGGCCCAGGTGTCGCGCAGGGTGACAGTGCGGTTGAACACCGGCGTGCCCGGCACATGGTCACGACGGTCGGCAACGAAATAGCCGAGCCGCTCGAACTGTACCTTGTCTTCGCCAGCGAGGTCGGCGGCGGCGGGTTCGACAAAGCCGCGCACCACGCGCACCGAATCGGCGTTGAGATAGTCGCGGTAGCTCTTGCCGCCTTCGTCGCTGTCCGGATCGGGCACGGTGAACAGACGGTCGTACAGGCGAATCTCGGCCGCGACAGCGTGCTTCGCGCTGACCCAGTGGATGGTGCCCTTGACCTTGCGGTTGGCGCCTTCCATGCCGGCGCGGCTGTCGGGGTCGAGCGTGCCGCGTAGCTCGACGACCTGCTCGCCGTCCTTGATCACCTCATCGCAGCGGACGATGCCGACGCCGCGCAGGCGCACTTCGCCGCCGGGCACCAAGCGGTGAAAGCCCTTGGGCGGCACCTCCATGAAGTCCTCGCGCTCGATCCAGACTTCGCGCGAGAACGGCACGCGGCGTTCGCCGAAGCTTTCGTTCTTGGGATGGTTGCTGAAGGTCAGCTGCTCTTCGTGCTGCTCGGGCAGGTTGGTGAGCACCAGCTTGACCGGGTCGATCACCGCCATGCGTCGCGGTGCCGCGGCGTCGAGGTCTTCGCGCACGCAGCCTTCGAGCACCGAAAAGTCGATCAGCGAATTCTGTTTGCTGACACCGATGCGATCACTGAACAGGCGCATCGCCGCCGGGCTGTAGCCGCGGCGGCGCAGACCCTGCAGGGTCGGCATGCGCGGGTCGTCCCAGCCGCCGACCAGGCCGTCGTTGACCAGGGCCAGCAATTTGCGCTTGCTCATCACCGTGTAGTTGATGTTCAGGCGCGAGAACTCGATCTGCCGTGGCACGGCGGCCTCGCGCGGCAGGCCGCGGTCGGTGAGCGGCTTGAGCAGTTCGGCATCTTCGTGCAGGGCGACATGGGCGACGCACCAGTCGTACAGCGGGCGGTGGTCCTCGAACTCCAGGGTGCACAGCGAGTGGGTGATGCCTTCGATGGCGTCCGACAACGAGTGCGCGTAGTCGTACATCGGGTAGATGCACCAGGCGTCGCCGGTGTTCTGGTGCGACACCTTCTTGATGCGGTACAGCGCCGGGTCGCGCAGGTTGATGTTGCCGCTGGCCATGTCGATCTTGGCGCGCAGGGTGCGCGCGCCGTCGGCAAACTCGCCGGCGCGCATGCGCCGGAACAGGTCGAGGTTCTCGTCGACGCTGCGGTTGCGGAAGGGCGACTCGCGGCCGGCCTCGGTCAGCGTGCCGCGGTACTGGCGCACCTCCTCGGCGTTGAGGTCGCAGACGAAGGCCAGGCCCTTGCGGATCAGCTTTTCGGCGGCGAGGTAGAACACCTCGAAGTAGTCGGAGGCATGGCGCAGTTCCTGCCATTCGAAGCCGAGCCAGCGCACGTCGTCCTGGATCGCCGCGACGTATTCGAGATCTTCCTTCTCCGGATTGGTGTCGTCGAAGCGCAGATTGACCACGCCGCCGAACTCCTGGCCGAGGCCGAAGTTAAGGCAGATCGACTTGGCATGGCCAATGTGCAGGTAGCCGTTGGGCTCGGGCGGGAAGCGCGTCTTGATCGAGCGGTGTTTGCCGCTGGCGAGGTCGTCGCGAACGATCTGGCGGATGAAGTCGCGCTTTTCGGCGGTGTCGGCGGGGGTGGGCGAAGCAGTCATGGGATCCGGGGCAGGGCTTGCGAATGCGCCAGTTTACCGGCTCGGCGCCTGCGCCGGGGTCGAAGGCGCGTTGACCCGGGCCGGAAATGCGGCACACTGCCGCTGGGGATAATCCGGAGACGACCGCCGTGTACCGACGCATAGTCTGGCTGGCCCTGTTGCTGCTCGGTCTGCCCATGAGTGGCGCGCTGGCCAGCGATGTCGGCATCGAACCGCAGCTCGCCGTCGCGCAGGCCCCGGAAGGTACGCGCTTGGCCGACATCCTCAGTGGCCAGGCGATGGTCGGGCAACGGCAGATCGGCTTCACCCCGCTGCTGACGCCGGGTGCGCCGTTGCGACTGCATGAGGATGAGTCGACCTGGGTGCGCCTGCGCGCCGAGTTGCCCGCACGCAGCGAGGGTGAGTGGGTGTTGCGCATCGAGCGCACGCATGTTCCTTCGGCGCGCCTGTATTTCCCGGCTGACCCTGACGAAATCCAGGGGGAGTTCGGCTTCTTCGTGCCCGAGACGCGTCCAGAGCGCGCGGCAGAAGGATTCCGCGTGCCGGTCCCGGCGGGTGCCGCAGGCCCGATGGAGTGGTATCTGGAAGTGCGCGGCGACCTGCGCGTCGGCCTGCTGCCGACCTTCATGCCGATGGTCGAAGCCGAGGCGCTGGATCGTTCGCGCGCGCAGTGGCTGAACTGGATTCTCTATGGCCTGGGCATCGTCGCGGCGCTGTCGCTGTACCGGGCGATCCGCCATCCGGTGTCCGGTGCCGGCGGCGTGGCCTTTGCCGCGGTGACACTGATGCTGGGGTGCATGGCGTTCACCGGCGGGCTGTTCGTGTGGCCGCAGACACTGGGCTTGATGGCGCTGGGGCCGATCGGTCTGTGGGCCCTGCTGCTGCTGCCCTGTGGCCCGCTGCTACTGGCCACCGCGACCTACAGTGGCCTGCCGTATTCGATACCGAAGCTGGTGCCCTATGTGCGCGGTATTGGCATGGCGCTGCCGGCGCTGGCGATGCTGATGCTGGTGCTGCGTGAGGACCTGGTGCCGATCCTGCAGGTGCTGCTGTGGATATTCTGGGTGTTGCTGGGCCTTGCCAGCGTGGTGGTGCTGCTGATGGATTCGCGCACTTATCGCTGGGGGCCGATCCTGCTGTGGCTGGTGCTGGTCACCGCGCTATGGCTGCGGGTGGCGTCGGAGATGCAGTTGCTGCAGGCCACCGGCTTGACCCTGTACGGGTTCCAGGGCGTGCTGCTGCTGATGCTGGCAACCATGCTGGCCTTGCCGTGGATCCGCTCGGCGCTGCAACAGCGAGGCGCGCAGAAGCGCAAGCTGGTGGTCGAACCCAGTCAGGCCGAGAAAATCGCTGAAGCCCGCGAGCGCCTCCTGGCCAGCCTGCAGTCCGGGCTCGGCAGTGCCGCCGAGGGCGATGTGCAATGGATCGCCTTCCGTCGTCTGCTCGCCGGATTGAAGCCGGTGCTGCCGCAGCTGTCATCGGCGGTGGTGGCGATGAATTACTACGGCGAGGACCTGATGCAGGTCGATCCGCCGGATGCCGAGGAGCGCTACCGCCTGCTGCTCGCCGATCGCAGCAGCCTGTTGCGCGGCCTGTCGCGCTCGCGCGGCGCGCAGCAGGTGTCGATGGATTTCGACGGGCCGGAGGGCCCGCTGCCACCGGTGCAGCTGGCGGTGATTCCGCTGCCGATCGACAAGCCCGGCTGGGGCGTGCTGCTGGTCGAGCGCGTCGAGGGCGTGAACTACAGCGACGAGGAGCTCGACCTGTGCACCGAGTTCGCGTCGCTCGCGACCACGGCCAGTGAAGAGGCGGCGGTGGCGGCGCGCGACAAGCGCGAGGCCGAGATCGACCCGGAAACCGGTGTCTATCGCAGCGCTTTGATCCAGCAGATGCTGGCCGAGCAGATCCGCGAATCGCAGCTGCGTGGCCGCCCGGTGACGGTGATGCGGGTCGAGATCGACGGCATGGCCGATGTCCGCTCGCAAGGCGACGAAGCCGCCGCCGAGGCACTGCGCAAGATCGGTGTGGTGCTGCGCGACGAGCTGGAGTTCGGTGAGGCGCTGGGGCGCTTGGGTCCGGATACTTTCCTGATGGTGCTGCACGGTCGCAATGCCGCAGTCTGCCGGCCGATCGCGGATCGCATCATCTCGGCAATGGCCAAGCTCGGCCTGCCGATGGAGGTGCAGCCCTGTATCGGCATCAGCGAGCTGCGGCGCGGCGAATCGGCAGGAGGCGCCTTGATCGAGCGGGCCGCCAGCGCGGTGGTGGCGGCCCGCCGGTCGGGTACGCCGAGCAGCGCTTGACGGATGTTCGGAGCCGTCGGGCGGGAGAGGGTTTGACCGACTCTCTTTGCCATGGGTGAGGCGCCAACCGGCGCCGAACGGGCGCGCCATGGAAGGCGCGCCCCGGTCCCGCCGCGTGCGCAGGATTGCGCATGCGAGCGGGCAAAGCGAAGCCTACATGGACGTATTCACGGCGTGTCGGACAAACCCTCTTCCGCCCGGCGGCCCTCGCGACTGATCAGGCGAAGTCCGCGAGCAGCGCCTGCACCTGCGCGGACTTGAGCTTGCCGCCGACGCGCATGCGGTCGTCATCGATTCCGAAGCCGAACTCGGCGCCGGCACGGATAGCGAGGATCTGCTCCGGGCTGAATTCGAAGCGCAGGAAATGCACCGCGGCGGTCTTGTCGTCCTCGCTGCGCGGCAGGTCTTCATCGGCGATGGCGAAGCTGCGGCCCAGGCCTTCGACTTCGCCGTAGACGCGATGTTCGATGCCGCCGAGGCGGGCCAGTTCGACTTTTCGCTGCTCGATATCCGGATACTCGATCAGCATCGTTGACTTGAGATTGCGACCATCCGGGATCAGCGGGTTGTAGGCGTCGAGCTCCTCCTGGATCGCCGCGGCCTCGAAAATGCGCTCGATGCGCAGCATCTCCTGGATCTGGTACTGCACGGTCAGGCGATCCTCGAACAGCAGGGTCACGTGCGGGCCGAGCGCCAGGCTGCGCAGCTTCTTGTGTTCGAGCACGCGGGCGCGAAAGGTCGCGCGTTCGCTCGAATAGGCCTCCAGCGTAAACAGGTCGCTGCGCTTGAGTTTGTCCATGCGGGGCTTGCTCCGTGTGTCGCTCGAATGTACCAGCCGCAGATGCCGGCGCACCCGCAGCACGGCATGGCTGTCGTCGTCAGATGCCATAGGCCTTGCGCAGCAGGCTGATCGGGTGCTCGGCCTCGCGGCCGTCGCCGATGCCGTGCGCGATGTGGGCGCCGGCCATCACGCAATCACTAGTGAAGTGCTGCGCCTCGGATTGTTTGACGCGCGACTCGACCGGCTTGGCGATCTTGCGCGCGTGGGCATAGGTGGCCTTCTTGACGCCGTAGGTGCCGTCGTGGCCGGAGCAGCGCTCGATCGCGATGACTTCGGTGCCAGGCACCAGCTCCAGTGCCTGCTTGGTTTTGGGGCCGATGTTCTGCACTCGCTGGTGACAGGCGGCCTGCCAGGCGACCTTGCCCAGCCCGTGCTTGAAATCGCTGCGCAGCAGGCCGGCCTGCTGGCGGTGCATCAGGTATTCGAAGGGATCGAAGATAGCGCGCTTGACCGCCTGCACGTCGGCATCGTCGGGGAACATCAGCGGCAGTTCCTGCTTGAACATCAGCACGCAGGACGGGATCGGCGCGACGATGTCCCAGCCTTCGCGCACCGCTTCGATCAGGCCGGGCAGGTTATCGGCTTTGTACTTCGCCACCGAATCGAGATCGCCGAGTTCAAGCTTGGGCATGCCGCAGCACTGATTCTTGCGGATCAGCTTCACCGCGATGCCGTTGTGGCGATAGACGGCGACCAGGTCCTCGACCATCTGTGGATGATTGAAGCGGCCGTAGCAGGTGACGAAGATCGCGACCTTGCCGCGGGTCGGGCCGGCGGGCAGGGCGCCGGCACCGCT
>DASUOA010000366.1:0-2822 GCA_036276895.1 Arenimonas sp.
AACTCGCTGACGCCACCGGTCGACATCCTCGCCACCGACATCGACACCCATGTGCTGGAGACCGCCGAGCGCGGCATTTATCCGATCGACCGCATCGAGAAGATCGATGCGGAACGACAGAAGCGCTTCTTCCGTCGCGGCACCGGACCCAACGAGGGGCTGTGCCGGGTGATTCCCGAGCTGCAGAAACTGCTGCACTTCCGCCAGCTCAACCTGCTCGACCGCGACTATGGATTGAAGGGCCCGTACTGCGCGGTGTTCTGCCGCAATGTGATGATCTACTTCGAGAAGCCGACGCAGTACGAGATCATCACCCGCGTCCAGCCGCTGCTGGCGATCGACGGATTGTTCTTCGCCGGCCATTCGGAGAGCTTCTTCCACGCCACCGACCTGATCCGCAATCTCGGCCGCACCGTCTACGCCCGCGCCGACAGCAAGGTAGGCCTGCCATGAGGGTCCGCGAGACCCGCGCCTTCCAGCCGCCGCACCCGGCGGCGCCGCCGCGCACCGAGCCGTTGCATTACTACGACTCGGTGATCCACAGCGACGCGGTGAAACTGCTGCCGGCCGAGTTCTGGGCCACCGACAAGGATGTCGCCCTGGTCACCGTGCTCGGCTCCTGCGTCGCTGCCTGCCTGCGCGACCCGGTGCTCAAGCTCGGCGGCATGAACCACTTCATGCTGCCCGATGGCGACCCCGGCCAAGGCGAGCCGGCTCGCTACGGCAGCCACGCGATGGAACTGTTGATCAACACCCTGCTCAAGCAAGGTGCCAGCCGCAACCGCCTCGAAGCGAAGATCTTCGGCGGCGGCAACGTGCTCAAGAGTTTCACCAGCAACCAGGTCGGCACCCGCAACGCGCAGTTCATCATCGAGTACCTCGACAAAGAAGGCATCCCGGTGCGCGCCAAGGACCTCGGCGGCATCCATCCGCGCAAGGTCTGCTTTTTCCCGACC
Organism: Arenimonas sp.; assembly: GCA_036276895.1. Classification (GTDB taxonomy): domain Bacteria; phylum Pseudomonadota; class Gammaproteobacteria; order Xanthomonadales; family Xanthomonadaceae; genus Arenimonas. The sequence goes on from DASUOA010000366.1 coordinate 957, forward strand.
ACCGGCCGCGCCCTGGTCAAACACCTGCCCCACGCCCACGGCACCGACGTGGTGGCAAAAGAAAGCGATTACTTCGAGCGCTTGCGCGAGGTGCCCGTACCCTCCGGTTCCGTGGAGCTGTTCTGATGCCCATCCGCGTGCTCATCGTCGACGACTCGGCCCTGGTGCGCCAGGTGATGACCGAGATCCTGGCCTCCGATCCCGAAATCGAAGTGATCGGCGCCGCACCCGATCCTTACGTGGCGCGCGACAAGATCAAGCAACTGCAACCCGACGTGCTCACCCTCGACGTCGAGATGCCGCGCATGGACGGCCTGACCTTCCTCGAGAACCTGATGCGGCTGCGACCGATGCCGGTGGTGATGGTGTCGTCGCTCACCGAGGCCGGCGCCCAAGTGACGCTGGATGCGCTGGAACTTGGCGCCGTCGATTTCGTCACCAAGCCCAAGCTCGGTGTCGCCGCCGGGCTCAAGGAGTACGGCGAGGTCCTGATCGAGAAGGTCAAGCAGGCGGCGCGCGCCAAGGTGCATGAGCGGCACAAGACCTCCGCGCACAAGCCCGACCTCAGCACCCTGCGCTACCGCACGACCGACCGCCTGCTCGCCATCGGCGCCTCCGCCGGCGGCACCGAGGCGATCCGCGTGGTGCTCGAACAGATGCCGCCGGATGCGCCGGCGATCGTCATCACACAGCACATCCCGGCCGGCTTCTCGCGCGCCTTCGCCGAGCGCATGAACCGTTGCTCGCCGATGGTGGTCTGCGAGGCGCAGGATGGCCAGCCGATCACCCCCGGCCACGTCTACATCGCACCCGGCGCCTTCCATCTCGCGGTGGTGCGCAGCGGTGCACGCTGGCATTGCCGCGTGTTCGACGGCGAGCTGGTCAGCCGGCACAAGCCCTCGGTCGACGTGCTGTTCGACTCGGTGGCGCAGCATGCCGGCGCCAACGCGGTCGGCGCCATGCTCACTGGAATGGGCTACGACGGCGCCAAGGGCATGCTCAAGATGCGCGAAGCCGGCGCCCCCACCATCGCCCAGGACGAAGCCACCAGCGTCGTCTGGGGCATGCCCGGATCGGCCGTCAAGGCCGGTGCGGTGCAGGAGATCGTCCCGCTCGAACAAGTGGCGACCCGCCTGCTGACATTGGCCGCAAGGACCTAAAGCAACCGCCCCCGCGGCCGATACAACCCACAGCCCCCGCAAGAGAGCAGCCCATGTACGCCCGCCTCCTTACCCGTATCGCTCCCGCGTTGGTCCTGACCGTGCTCTATGTGATCGGCCAGCTGATGTCCTGGTCCGCCCCCGTGCAGTGGGCGCTGTTACTGGCGATGCTGGGCGCCTGGGTTGCGGGAACCGCCTGGCTGGCCTATGTCAGCACGCACTCGCCGGAAGAGCACAAGCTGATGCGCGAGCAGCAGCAACTGCTGTCCGACCTGCGCAGCTTCCTCAATCGCGAGATCGAAGGCTCGCGCAGCGAGGTCAACCGCACCCGCGAGCTGATCGGCGAGGCGGTGGCCAAGCTCTCGCAGAGCTTCTCGTCGATGAACGCGCATTCGCGCGAACAGAGCCAGGCGGTGTCGCGCATCGTCGAGCGCGGCTCCGACGGCGAGCGCGGCATCGACATCAAACGCTTCGCGCTCGAGGCCAGCAAGCAGATGGAGCAGCTGGTCGACGCCCTCGAGGATGTCGCCAGCCAGAGCCAGACCACGGTCGGCGACATCGATGCCATGGCCTCGCACCTCGACGGCATCTTCGTGCTGCTCGAGGACGTCAAGTCGATCGCCGACCAGACCAACCTGCTCGCGCTCAACGCCGCCATCGAAGCGGCGCGCGCCGGTGAGGCGGGCCGCGGATTCGCGGTGGTGGC
>DASUOA010000367.1:0-2633 GCA_036276895.1 Arenimonas sp.
GGCAACACCGAGATCGTGCTGAACTGGATCACCCCGCACCAGAAGTGGGGCATCCACAGCACCTACTCGGACAACCTGATCATGCTCACCTTGAGCCGTGGCGGGCCGATCATCTGGCTCTCGGAAACCGACGCCAAGCGCGCCGGCATCGAGGACAACGACTGGATTGAGCTGTTCAACGTCAACGGTGCGATCGCTGCGAGAGCCGTGGTCAGCCAGCGCATGATGAACGGCATCGCGATGATGTATCACGCGCAGGAACGCATCATCAACACGCCCGGATCGGAAGTCACCGGTACCCGCGGCGGCATCCACAACTCGGTGACGCGCGTGGTGGTCAAGCCGACGCACATGATCGGTGGCTACGCGCAACTCGCCTACGGCTTCAACTATTACGGCACGGTCGGCACCAATCGCGACGAGCTGGTGGTCGTGCGCAAGATGAACAAGGTCGATTGGCTGGACGGGGAACCGGTGCCGGCTACTGAGGAGGCTTCCCGATGAAAGTCCGTGCCCAGATCGCGATGGTGCTCAACCTCGACAAGTGCATCGGCTGCCACACCTGCTCGATCACCTGCAAGAACGTCTGGACCAGCCGCGAAGGCGTCGAGTACGCCTGGTTCAACAACGTCGAGACCAAACCCGGCGTCGGCTATCCCAAGGAGTGGGAGAACCAGCAGAAGTGGAACGGAGGCTGGGTGCGCACCGCTGCCGGCAAGCTGCAGCTGAAAGCAGGCGGCCGCTTCCGGATGCTGGCGAAGATCTTCGCCAACCCCGACCTGCCGCAGATCGACGACTACTACGAGCCCTTCGATTTCGACTACCAGCACCTGCACCAGGCACCGGAAGGCCAGCACCAGCCGACCGCGCGCCCGCGCTCGCTGATCACCGGCCAGCGCATGCAGAAGATCCACTGGGGCCCGAACTGGGAGGAGATCCTCGGTACCGAGTTTGCGAAGCGGTCCAAGGACAAGAACTTCGACAACGTGCAGCGCGAGATCTACGGCGCGTTCGAGAAGACCTTCATGATGTACTTGCCGCGCCTCTGCGAGCACTGCCTGAATCCGGCCTGCGTCGCGTCCTGCCCGAGTGGTGCGATCTACAAGCGCGAAGAGGACGGCATCGTCCTGATCGACCAGGACAAGTGCCGCGGCTGGCGCATGTGCGTCTCGGCCTGTCCGTACAAGAAGATCTACTACAACTGGAAGTCGGGAAAATCCGAGAAGTGCATCTTCTGTTACCCGCGCATCGAGATGGGCGAGCCGACGGTGTGCTCGGAGACCTGCGTCGGTCGCATCCGCTACCTCGGCGTGCTGCTGTACGACGCCGACCGTATCGAGGCCGCGGCCAACATGCCGTCGGAGAAGGATCTGTACCCGGCCCACCTCGACATCTTCCTCGACCCCAATGACCCGAAGGTGATCGCCGCCGCACGCGCCGAGGGCATCCCCGAGAGCTGGCTGGAAGCAGCCACGCGCTCGCCGGTGTACAAGCTGGCGGTCGACTGGAAGCTGGCACTGCCGCTGCATCCGGAATACCGCACGCTGCCGATGGTGTGGTACGTGCCACCGTTGTCGCCGGTGCAGTCCGCCGCCAACGCCGGCCGGATCGGCAAGAACGGCGAGATCCCGGATGTGAAATCCTTGCGCATCCCGGTGCGTTACCTCGCCAACCTGCTGACGGCAGGCGACGAGGCGCCGGTGGTGCGCGCCATGGAGCGCATGCTGGCAATGCGCGCCTGGCGTCGGGCGATGAATGTCGATGGCATCGAGGACACCGAGGTGCTGGCCCAGGTTGGCCTCACTGTCGCCCAGGCGGAGGAGATGTACCGCTACCTCGCCATCGCCAACTACGAGGACCGCTTCGTCATCCCCAGCGCGCACCGCGAGTACGCCAACGACGCCTTCGGCGAACGCGGCGGCTGCGGCTTCACCTTCGGCAATGGCTGCAGCCCGGCCTCGCCGGCCGAAGCGCTGTTCGGCGGTCGTCCCACCACTACCTACCAGGTGCCGCCGGCGCGGCAGACGCCTGACCGGGAGCGCGCGTGATGAAAGTGCTCAAGCTGATCGGCGTGTTGATGGACTATCCCTCGGAAGTGCTGTGGCAGCACAGCGAGGAGCTGCTCGCTGCCGCCGCGGCGCCGGAGCTGCCGCCGGCACGTCGCCGGCAGCTCGCCGGCTTCGTCAGCGGTCTGCTCGACCTCGACCCGATGACGGCGCAGGAGCGCTGGCTCGGCCTGTTCGATCGCGGCCGCTCGATGAGCCTGCTGCTGTTCGAACACATCCACGGTGAATCGCGTGATCGTGGCCAGGCGATGGTCGACCTGATCGAAACGTATCGCAAGAACGGTTTCGAAATGGCCAGCCGCGAGTTGCCCGACTACCTGCCGCTGGTGCTCGAATACCTGTCGCAGCGGCCGGAAACCGAAGTCGCCGACTGGCTCGGCCACACCAGCCACATCCTCGAGTTGCTGGCCGCGCGTGCCGGCGAGCGCGAGAGCCCCTACGGGCTGCTGTTCGAACTGTTGATCGAGCTCGCGACCGGCGAGGTCGATCTCGAGATCATGCGCCGGCGCGTGGCCAGCGAAGCCCGCGACGACACGCCCGAGGCAATGGACAAAGTCTGGGAAGACG
>DASUOA010000368.1:0-2151 GCA_036276895.1 Arenimonas sp.
AGCGCGTACTGGGGCCAGGCCTGCTTCATCTGCGCGAGCGCGTCGCCGTAGGCGGCCAGGTCGAAGGGCTCGGCCTCGGGATCGTAGGCCACACCCAAGCCGCCGCCGACGTCGATGAAGCCGACCGTGCCGATGCCGTCGGCCAGCGCCGCCAGCTGCGCGTACACCGCGCGCCAGTGGTCGGCGTCGTGGATGCCGCTGCCGATATGCGCGTGCAGGCCGGTGATGCGCGCGCCGGCCTGGCGCGCCGCGGCGACGAAGGCCGGCACGTCCTCGGCGGCGAGGCCGAACTTGGCTTCCTTGCCGCCGGTGCGCACCTTCTCGTGGTGGCCGGAGCCGAAGCCCGGGTCCACGCGCAGCACGAGGTCGCGCCCGCGGAACAGGTCCGGCCAGTGCCGCAGCGGATACAGGCTGTCCACCGTGACGTGCACGCCGCGCGCCAGCGCCGCCTCGACCTCGGCCCGCGGCGCGAAGCTGGGCGTGAACAGCACGCGGTCGGGCGCCAGCGCCGGCATCACCGCGAACAGGTGCTCGAGCTCGCCGCGCGAGACGCATTCGAAGCCGAAGCCCTCGGCCTCGAGCGCGCGCAGCACCGACGCATGCGAGTTGGCCTTGAGCGCGTAGAAACGGCGATCGATGGCCGGCACGTCAAGCAGCTCGCGCGCCCGCGCACGCACTGTCGGCAGATGCATGACATAGCGCGGCGTGCCCTGGGCAGCCAGCGTCAGCAGCGGTTCGCGCTGCGCCTGCCACCACGGCACCGTTTGCGCGCGACCGTCGCTGTGCAACTGCTTCCAGCTCGGCCCGAACACGCTGGCCTCGTCCACCGGCATCGCGCCGGAGGCGATCAGCAGGCCGTGCAGGCGCGGCATCAGGCCATCGAGCAGGGCTTCGTCGACCACGAAGGTCAGGTTGAGGTCGTTCGACGACTGCGAGATCAGGTGCACGCGCTCGCGCCCGAACTCGCTCCAGATATCGGTCAGCTTGTGCAGCAGCGAGCGCATGCCGCGACCGACCAAGGTGATGCCGGCGCAGGGCGCGATCACCTTGACCCGGCAGACCTCGGCCAGATCGGCGCAGAGCGCGTCGAGCACGTTGCTGCTGACCAGGTTGTCGGAGGGATCAAGCGAGACCGTGACGTTGGTTTCCGACGAGCCGATCAGGTCGACTGACAATCCGTGGCGCTTGAAGCGCTCGAACACATCGGCGAGGAAGCCGACCTGCTGCCACATGCCGATGGTCTCCATCGACACCAGCACGATGCCGCGACGCGAACTGATCGCCTTGACGCCGAGGACGGTTGCGGCGCTGGCATCGATATGGGTGCCGAGCGGGTCGCGGCCATCCATTCCGGCTCGTTCGGCCGCTACCGCGGCAACGTCGGCTGCGCCGACTGCGCCTTCACTCGCTGCGCTCGCTCGGTCCGTGTCACGAATCCACAACGGCACCCGCGCTTCGCGGCAGGGATGAATGCAGCGCGGATGCAGCACCTTGGCGCCGGTGGTGGCGATTTCCTGCGCCTCCTCGAAGTCCAGCCGCGACAGCAGCCGAGCCTCCGGCACCTCACGCGGGTTGGCGCTGAACATGCCCGGCACGTCGGTCCAGATCTCGACCCGCTTGGCGCCCAGCAGTGCGCCGAAATAGGCAGCCGAGGTATCGGAACCACCGCGACCGAGGATCGCCGTGCCGCCGTCGTCGGCGCGGGCGATGAAGCCTTGCGTGATCAGCAGTGGCGGCAGCTCGGCAAAGCGCGCGCGCAGGCCGGCGTCGGCCGCGTAATCGCAGGACACCGACAGCCGCCGGGACCAAGCGTTCTGGTTCGGCAACGACTTCGCGCGCAGCCACTCGCGGGCATCGAGCCAGGCGACATCGATCCCCTGCGCGCGCAGGTAGGCGACGCCCAAGGTCGACGAAAGCAGCTCGCCCTGCGCCAGCAGCTCGGCCTGCCAGTCGAGGTCCGCAGTCTGCGCACGCGGATCGGCGGCCAGTCGACGCAGTTCGGCAAGTCGCACATCGAGCAGCGCGGCATCGAGGCCCAGCTCGGCACTGAACTCGACGTGCTTGCGCACCAGCACCTCAGCCGCGGCCGACAGCGCCTCTGGATCGCGCGGTCCGTCGCACATCGCCTGCAGCGCATTGGTCACGCCGGAA
>DASUOA010000369.1:0-3325 GCA_036276895.1 Arenimonas sp.
AGGCGATTGCCCAGACCGACCTTCTGCAGCGACTCGGTCGCCAGCCGCTGCCGCTCGGCGCGCGGCAGGCCGCGATAGACCAGCGGCTGCATCACGTTCTCCAGCACCGACATGCGCGGCAGCAGGTGGAAACTCTGGAACACGAAACCGATCTCGCGATTGCGGATCGCCGCGAGCTCGTTGTCGTCCATCTGCGACGTGTCGCGGCCGTTCAAGCGGTAGTGGCCTTCGCTGGGCGTGTCGAGGCAGCCGAGCAGGTTCATCAACGTCGATTTGCCCGACCCCGAGGGGCCGATCAGCGCCACGTACTCGTTGCGCGCGATATGCAGGTCGACGCCGGCCAGCGCGAGGATGTCCTCCTCGCCCATGCGGTAGCGCTTGACGATGCCTTCGAGGACGATCATGCCGCGGCGTCCGCCTCGCCTTCGCGTTCGGCGGTGCGCGCTTTCTTGTCGTCGTCCTGGTCGTCGCTGTCAGCCTTGGCCGGCTTGTCGCTGACACTGAGACGCTCGCCCTCGCGCAGGCGGCGCAGGGTCTTGCCCGGGCCGACCACGATCTCGTCGTTGGCACTCAGGCCCTTGACCACTTCCTCCCAGCGGTCATCGGACAGCCCGACTTCGACCACCTGTTTGCGCGCGACGCCGTCGACGCGCTTCCAGACGTGACGCACGGTCTTCTTATCTTCGTTTTCCTCGGTCAGCACGGCCTCAACCGGCACCGCCAAGCGCTCGCTGCCATCGGCCAGAAAGATATCGGCGCGGGCGCTCATGCCCGAACGCAGCAGCATGCCTTCCACCTCGCCCAGCTCGGCGACCACTTTGTACCAGCGACCTTGGCTGCCGGGCTCGAGCGTCGGGGCCAGGGCGATCTGGGTGATCGCTCCCGAGATGGCGTCGTCCGGGTAGGCGGCGGCATACAGCTCGACGCTCTGTCCGGCGCTGATGCGGGCGATGTCGGCCTCGTCGACCCGCAGCTCGGCCTGGATCGCCGAGGTGTCGGCGATCTTCATCAGCTGCGCGCCCATCATCGACATGGTTGATGGGATCGCCGTCTCGCCGACCTTGATCGGCAAGGCCACCACCACGCCGTCAATCGGCGAGCGGATTTCGGTCTTCTCCAGCAACTCGCGGGCATCGCGCAGCACCGTCTCGGCACGGCGCAGCGATTCCTCGCTGCTGCGCAGCTCGACCTTGGCCAGATCCAGCTGGTTGCGCTCCTCGTCGAAGCGGGCCTGGTCGATCATCTTGCGCGCCAGCAGCAGCTCGCTGCGCGCGAACTGCTTCTGCCGCAGGGCGACGGCGAGACGCTGGCGCTCGATGCTGATCAGGCTCTGCCGACGCGTGGCCTCCTCGCGCTCGATGGCATTGCGGTAGGTCTCGGGATCGAGGCGCAGCAGCAGCTGGCCTTTCTCCACCGCATCGCCTTCGGCCACCAGGATCTCCGCGACCTTGGCCTGCACTTCCGAGGTGAGGTTCACCTCCTCGCGATAGGCGAGCACGCCCGAGGCGAGGATGCTGGGGCGGATCGCCTGCGCCGCGACCTTGGCCACCTCGACCTCGGTGCCGCTGTCGCCGCGGGTCTTCTTGATCACCACCGGCAGCGCCAGCAGCAGCACGATGCCACCCGCGACCAGCCATTTCTTGTTCAGGGCCATTGCAGTTTCCAAAGCGAAGACGAGTGGATCAGAGCGCCGCGATCAGCGCCCAGATGCCATAGATCACCACCGTCGGCAGCGCCGCGACGATCACCGCCTGGGTCCAGCCGGTGCGGCCGAAGGTCTTCCAACCCAGCGCCAGCAGGAAAATGCCCCACAGGCCGAGCAGGTCAAAATTCTTGGCCAGGCTGCTGAATGCGTGGTCGAAGGGCAGCTGCACCAGCAACGGGTCGATATTGGTGAGCTTGAGCGATTCGATGCCCGTCTGCGGCTCCATCAAGGCCACGCCGACCAGGGCGACCAGGGTACTGAGCACCACCGGCATGCTGGACCAGCAGACCAGGGTGAAGCAGTGCTTGAAGCCGATGCCGGCGCCGGTGATCTTGCCGGCCAGCAGGTAGTACAGCGAGAACAGCGCGAACATGATCGGCATGACCACCGGCATCATCCCTGCACCGATGTAACCGGACATGCGCGCACCCGGCATGAACTGCTTGGCCTGCTCGACTTCGGCGGCGCTCATTTCCTTGCCGGTCATCGCCAGGGCGTGGTCGATGAACCAGTCCGGATCGACGCTGAGGTGGTAGGCGAGCATCAGCAGCACGTTGACCGCGATCACCAGCAGCAGCGGCATCCAGAAGCTGGGCTTGTCCTTGAGATCGGCAAAGACCTTGCTGGGATCGAGATAGATGTTCAGCAGATTCGACATGTGCACTCCGGGTCGTTGGGTTGGCCTGCGCGCATCGGCGCCCACCCGGATCGAGCTCCGGGACATCAGCCAGCCATGGGAGGACGCCTCCCCGGGCGTCCGCGGCGCAGGGTAACCCAAACGTGACGCACGACACCCTGCCAAAGGGCATGGCCGACCCGTCTCGATCGCTGAGACGGGCGCGCGCCAGCCTGCGCGAAACCCCGCCCGAGGCCACTGCCATGCCGCATCCCACCCGCAACCCCACCTCGACACCCGATCCGCGCCTGAGCCGCAGCCTATGGCAGTGGCTGTGCCTCGGCATGGCGCTCACGCTATGCATCCCGGCCGCCCGCGGCGACAGCGCAATCGGGCCGCTGCCGTTCTGGTTGCTGGCAGCCCCCTTGCTGGGCCTGCTTATCGCCTATCGCCACGCCCTGTTGGCCGCCTGGCGCCGACGTGCACACGGGGGTCGCGGCCAGCGCCTGCTGCTGCACTGATCCGCCACGTGGATCCGGGCCTGGAGCATGACTTCGGGCCCGGGCGTGGGCGCGGCGACTCGTGCTAGGTTCGGCGGCTTCCGAGTCCGTCTAACCGAGGTCCGCCCATGCGCCACACCCCGCTTGCCTGGCTGATTGCCGGCCTGCTTTCCTCGTCCGTCGCCGCCAGTGACAAGGCCGGCAACGACCCCTGGCTGTGGCTGGAGGATGTCGCCGGCGACAAGGCCCTCGACTGGGTACGGGCGCAGAACGCCGATTCGCAGAAGCAGCTTGAAGCCGATCCGGACTTCGCCAAGCTGCGCGACGACCTGCGCGCCATCCTCGACTCCGATGCCAAGATCGCCTACGTCAACGAAATGGGCGGGATGCTCTACAACTTCTGGCAGGACGCGAAGAATCCGCGCGGCATCTGGCGCCGCACCACGCTAGAGGAGTACCGCAAGCCCGAGCCGAAGTGGGAAGTGCTGCTCGATCTCGACGCGC
>DASUOA010000370.1:0-2311 GCA_036276895.1 Arenimonas sp.
CAGCGGCGAAGTGGCCGTGCACGCCGAAGCCACCGCCGATCCAGATGCGCGGCGGCGACTGGCAGGCATCGCCCTTGCGCGCGGCTGGTCGCGCGGCGCATGGAACGGCCAATTCGAAGTCGGCCACGACTGGACCGACACCCGCATCGATGCCTACAGCGAGGCCGGCGGTGCCGGCATCGCGCTCTCGGTGCCCGGCCGCAGCGTCGACACCCGCCGCGGTCGTTTCGACGTCTCGGCGCAGCGCACCGGCTCGCAGGCCTGGGGGGTGTGGCAGGCCTCGCTGGGGCTGGGCTGGCGACAGGAGTTCGACGTGCAGCGCCGGCAATTGGCGGTCACCCTGCGCGAGGACATCGCCGGCAATGTCGTGCGCTTCGACACCCAGGATACCGATCGCGGCTGGGGCGAGTGGTCGCTGGGCAGCGCCTTCACCTTTGCCGGCGGGCACTCGGCCTTCGTCGAGTACCGCCAACGATTCGCCCACGACTTCCTGAGCGAACGCCTGCTGGCGCTCGGTTGGCGCGTCGAACTGCAGTGAGCCGCCACCTATAATTCCCGCCCTGCGTGGCCGCCGGCCGCGAATGGATCCGAACATGAGCGCGACGATGAAGGCGCTGGTCAAGCGCCACGCCGAGAAGGGCATCTGGATGGAAGAGGTGCCGGTGCCCACGCCCGGCCCCAACGAAGTCCTGATCAAGCTGGAGAAGACCGCGATCTGCGGCACCGACCTGCACATCTACAAGTGGGACGAGTGGAGCCAGCGCACCATCAAGCCCGGCCTGGTCATCGGCCATGAATTCGTCGGCCGCATCGTCGAGATGGGCCCCGGCGTCACCGGCTACCAGACCGGCGACCGCGTCTCCGCCGAGGGCCACATCGTCTGCGGCCACTGCCGCAATTGCCGCGCCGGCCGCCAGCACCTGTGCCCGAACACCGTCGGCATCGGCGTCAACCGCCACGGTGCCTTCGCCGAGTACATCGTGATGCCGGCCGCCAACCTGTGGCCGATTCCCGACCAGATCCCGAGCGAGCTGGCCGCCTTCTTCGACCCTTACGGCAACGCCGCGCACTGCGCGCTGGAGTTCGACCTGATCGGCGAAGACGTGCTGATCACCGGCGCCGGCCCGATCGGCATCATCGCCGCCGGCATCGCCAAGCATGTCGGCGCACGAAACGTGGTGGTCACCGACGTCAATGACTACCGCCTCAAGCTCGCCGCCGACATGGGCGCGACGCGGGTGGTCAACGTCACCAAGCAGTCGCTCAAGGACACCATGAGCGAGCTGCACATGACCGGCTTCGATGTCGGCCTGGAGATGAGCGGCAACCCCGCCGCCTTCAACGACATGCTCGACTGCATGTACCACGGCGGCAAGATCGCCCTGCTCGGCATCCTGCCCAACGGCGCGGGCATCAACTGGGACCGCATCATCTTCAAGGGCCTGGTGCTGCACGGCATCTACGGCCGCAAGATGTACGAGACCTGGTACAAAATGACGCAGATGGTGCTGACCGGCTTCCCGCTGCAGAAGGTGCTGACGCACCAGATCCACATCGACGACTTCCAGAAGGGCTTCGAGCTGATGGAAGCGGGGAATTGCGGCAAGGTGGTGTGCAGCTGGTCGTGAGTTGCCAGCAGTCGGCGCCCCGATGAACTCGCCCCCCCATGACGGCCACGACTCCGGCACCGGCTTGGCGGCCGCGCTCGGACGGCTCGCGCCCCGCTGGATCGTCGCCGTGGGGCTCCTCGTCTTTGCAGCAGGTTTCGCATCGCACCGGATGTGGACGGAGCTGCCGTGGGAGCGATTGGCGCTTTCGATTGTGCTCGCGCTTGGAGCATGTCTCGTGGCGTGGCCGCTGCGTCGCCTTGCCTCGGTCGATAGGGCTCTGGCCGTAGCCTGCGCATGGTTGTTCGCACTGCTGTTTTTTTCTTCGTTGCCCCAGCTGGGGGCTGTGCTACTGCTGGCGGCGGCAGCGCTGGCCATCGGCACCTACTTTGTACCGGACAACCTGCCAGCACGGGCCGCCGTAGCGACCTGCGTCGGTCTGGCGGTTCTTGTGGGCGTGGCGGGCTGGACGCTGAGCTGGCCGATTCATTCGCCGTTGTTGTGGTACCCACTGCTGATGGCGATCGTCCTGCTGCGCCGAAACCAGTTGCGGGCAGTCAGCGCCGAGACCATCGTCGCGCTGCAGCACGCCGTGGCCGCGGGACCACGCTGGTCCGCCTTCGCGATCATGCTGCTCGGCCTGGCCTCGACAGCTTGCTGGCTGCCCACCATGCAGGTCGACGACCTTGCCTACCACATCGACC
>DASUOA010000371.1:0-3500 GCA_036276895.1 Arenimonas sp.
TCGCTGCGCCGCACCGAGGGCCGGGTGCGCATCACTGCGCAGTTGATAGATGCCAGCAACGGCTTCCATGTCTGGAGCCAACCCTACGACCGCGATGACAGCGACCTGTTCGCGCTGCAGGACGAGATCGCCGACGCCATCGCCAAGGAGTTGTCGACGCGCATCGCCGGTGTCGCCGCCGAGGCGCCGGGCGACGCCGGCACCGCCAACGCCGAGGCGCTGCAGGCGTATCTGCAGGGACGGCAGTCGTGGCGGCAGCGTACGCCGGCATCCTTGGATCGCGCCGAGTTGCTGTTCCGTCGCGCGGTGGAGTTGGATCCCGACTTCGCCCGTGCCTGGTCGGGCCTGGCCGATACCTATCTGCTGCAGGCCGACTACGGCAACCGGCCGATGGATGAAGCGATCGCGCTGGCCGAGCCGGCGGTGGTGCAGGCGGTCAACCTGCAGCCGCAACTCGGCGAAGCCTGGGCATCGCTCGGCTTGTTGCGGATGAATGTCGGCCAGACCGCCGCGGCTCAGCGCAGCCTCGAAGACGCGATGCGCCTCGACCCGCGCTACGAGATGGCACCGATGTGGCTGGCCTCGGTGTACGCACGCGCCGGCCAGCCGGAGCGGCAACGCGAGGTGCTGCTGCGCGCGCTCGAACTCAATCCGCTGGAGCCGGTGATCAACGTCAACCTGGCCGGGCTGCTGGCCGGCAGCGGCAGGATCGACGAGGCGCGCGCGCAGTTGCAGCGCGTGCTGGCGATCGTGCCGCAGGAGGCGGCGCTGCTGCGTTCGCTGGCCGATATCGAGCAGACGCAGGGCAACTTCGGTGCTGCCCTGCGCGCGGCCGAGGCGGCCTTGGCAACCGACCCGACGGCGCCGGCCAACATCGAAACCTTGCTCAAGCTGCTGGCGCAGATCGAAGCCTTCGATCAGGCAGAGGCACTGGCGCGGCAACTGCCCGCCGGCCACCGCAATCGCGCGCTGGCGCTGCAGGAAATCGAGATCCGCCGCGGCGGCACGCGCGTGCTGCCGGAGCTGGCCGAGCGCATCGCCAACATTCCCGAACATCCGCGCACGCCGGTCGATCGCCAGGCGCTCACCCTCGGCGGCATGGCGCAGCTGCGCGCTGGTAATCCGGCGCAGGCGGCGGAATGGCTGCGACGTGCGGCCGGGTCGCCGCAACAACTCGACAGCGATGTCGAACTGCTCGAATCGGCCAGCCTGCTACTGGCCGCCTTGCAGCAACTGCGACAGGACGAGGAGGCGGCGCGCTGGCAGCAGGCACTCGATGCCGCGGCGCGCGGATGGCTGCGCCGTGTCGGCGACGGCAAAGGCGGGCAAGTCGCGCGGATGCTGCTGGCCTTGCAGAACAACGACCTCGCCACCGCGGATGCGGTCTTGCAGGAGGCGTTTGACACCGGCTTCCGCGCCCGCTGGGTATTGCTGTACGACCCGCGCTTTGCAGCGCTGCGCGAGCGGCCACTGACGCAGCAGCTGCTGCAACGGATGGATGCGGAGTTCACCGCCGCGCGCAGCCAGCTCGGCGATCGCGCCGGCTGAACCGGCACGGACTGCGCTTAGCGGTTGGCACTGCGCGGGCTGCATTCGATACTGGCGCCCATGTCCGTCGCCTCTCGCCCCCTGCCCGACCCCGGCCGCCGTCTGTTCGACGCGGTGCTCGACGCACTCGCCTACCCGCTGGGCGGCGCGGCACTGGCCGCCAATATCGCGCTGCTGATCAGCCATCTGCTGGTGATGGTGTTGCCGTTCGGCACTGGCCTGGCGCATCTGCTGCTGTGGCTTGGCTTCTACAAGTACGCGCTGGAAGCGCTGGCCACCACCGCCGAGGGCCGCGACAAACCACCGGAAGGCTGGAGCGCGGTCGACCCCGGCGTGCAATGGCATCACCACTGGCTGCAATTGCTGCTGTTGCTCGCCGTGCTGGCCGCCTCGCGACTGGCGCCGGAGAGCTGGCAACTGTGGCTGCTCGGTGCGCTATCGCTGCTGATGCCGGCCATGGTGTTGACGCTGGCGGTGGCGCAGAACATCTGGACGGCGTTGTCCCCCGCGGCCTGGCTGAAGCTGGCGGGCCTGCTCGGCAGCACCTATCTGTGGCTGGCCTTGGCGACCTGGCCGCTGTTGTGGCTGCAGGCGCGCGGTGGCCCGTTGCTCGATGGCGCCGGTGGCTGGCGCTGGATGGCGATGCCGCTGTTCTACTTCGTCGCGCAGCATCTGACACTGAGCCTGTTCCGCTTGATGGGCCTGGCCGCACATGCGCATGGCAAGGCGCTCGGCATCGAATCGGTCGACCGCTCGCGCCCGGTGCTGGCACGCGAGAAGCAGCAGGCCTGGGAACAGGCCTCCGCCGAGCAAGCACTGCAATGCGAAGACCCCGCCGAGCGCGCGGCGCAACTGGCACCGCAATTGGCCGCGGGCGCCGGCGAGACTTTGCACCAGGAGTACCGCCGCTGCCTGCGCGAACTCGGGCGCAAGAATGAGCTGCTGGCGCACGCGCGCGTCCGCGTCTGCGAGCTGCTCAATCTCAATCAACCCAAGCAGGCGGTGCAGCTGGCCTGCGAGGCGCTGGGCGACGACCCGGCGTTCTGCCCGGGCGATGCGGCGCACTGCGAGGCACTGGCGCGCGCAGCCGAGCGCATGGCCCTGCTGCGTCAAGCGGCGCAACTGCTTGGTAACTATCGGGTCGCCTATCCCAAGCGCTTCGATGGCCTGCCCCTGGCGTGGCTGGCGGCGCAGTGGCAATCGGAACGCCTCAACCAGCCCGAGGTCGCGCTCAAACTGCTGCGCGCAGCACAACCGATGACCGCCAGCGGCGATGAGGCGACGCGCTATGCGCGCGCGATCGAGCGCATCCAGCGCGGCCAGCCGATGACCGGTATCGACGCATGAAAGCCTCGACGCTGCGCCGCTGGTTGAACATCTGGCCGCCACTGCTGTTTTCCGGCATCCGCGTCACCGAGATGCGCGACGACTACAGCTATGCCCGGGTCGAACTGCGGCAGCGTTGGTACAACCGCAACTACGTCGGCTCGCATTTCGGCGGCAGCCTGTTCGCGATGACCGACCCGTTCTGGATGCTGTTGCTGCTGCATCGGCTCGGTCGCGATTACATCGTCTGGGACCAGGCTGGCGAGATCAGTTTCGTCAAACCCGGGCGCGGCACGGTGGTCGCCGAGTTCATGCTCGATGACGCGACCGTCGAAGCCGTGCGCGCCGAAGCGGCCAACGGCGAGAAGCACCTGCGCTGGTTCGAGACCGAGATCAGAAGCAACGATGGTGTGCTCGTCGCCAAAGTGCGCAAGCAGGTCTACGTGCGACGCAAACCGTCGAGCTTCTAGCGGGGTGCGGGTAGCCGCGCAGCCGCAGCCCAAGCGGCCGCTGTCTGAGGTTCTATGTTTGAGCGCAAGCCGCTTGCTGGCCCAGCAGGGCAGGATTGAACGGCTGGCCGCTGTTCCAGACAGCCCAGGCGACCCGCAGCAGCTTGCGCGCCAGGA
>DASUOA010000372.1:0-2660 GCA_036276895.1 Arenimonas sp.
GAGGTCGGCGAAGCTGGCGTGCTCGTCGACCAGCAGGCCCTCGACCTGGTGGAACATCGGCGTGTGGGTCTGGTCGCTGTCGCTGCGGTAGACCTTGCCGGCGGCGATCATGCGCAGCGGCGGCGTGCCACCGGCGGCCAGCAAGTCCTGCATGTAACGCACCTGCACGCCCGAGGTGTGGGTGCGCAGCAGCCGGCCGTCTTCGAAGTAGAAGGTGTCGTGCATCGCCCGCGCCGGGTGGTGCGGCGGGAAGTTCAGGGCTTCGAAGTTGTGCCAGTCGTCCTCGATCTCGGGGCCGTCGGCGAGCTCGAAGCCAAGCCGGCCGAAGATATCGGCGATGCGCTCGAGGGTACGGCTGACCGGATGCAGGCCGCCGCGGCTGCCGTCGATACCCGGCAGGGTGATGTCGATGGTTTCCAGGGCCAAGCGCGCGTCGAGCGCGGCGGCATCCAGGGTGGCCTTGCGTTCGGCCAATGCGGTCGACAGCGTGTCGCGCGCCTTGTTGATCGCCTCGCCGGCGGCCTTGCGCTGCTCGGCCGGCAAGGTGCCGAGCTGCTTGAGCTGGGCGGTGATGCTGCCGGACTTGCCGAGCAGGGCCACCCGCAATGCCTCGATCGACTCGGGCGACCCGGCGGCGGCGATGTCGGCCAGAGCGCGGCCGGTCAGTGCTTCGATATCACTCATGAGCAATCCCCGAAACGAAACATGGGGAAGGACTTGCGCCCTTCCCCATGCGTGTACCTCGTTGCCTGACCGTCGCGCAGCACCTGCGCGACGATGCGACACCTTACGCTGCGAGCGCGCCCTTGGCCTTCTCGGTCAGCGCGGCAAAACCCGCCGCGTCGTGCACGGCGATGTCCGCCAACACCTTGCGGTCGAGGGTGATGCCGGCCTTCATGAGGCCGTTCATGAAACGGCTGTAGCTCATGCCGTTGGCGCGGGACGCCGCGTTGATGCGGGTGATCCACAGCGAACGGAAATTGCGCTTCTTCTGCTTGCGGCCGATGTAGGCGTACTGCAGGGCCTTCGTGACCGCCTGCTTGGCGACGCGGAAGACCTTGCGGCGGGCGTGGTAGTAGCCCTTGGCCTGCTTCAGGATTTTCTTGTGGCGCCGACGCGCCTGTACACCACGTTTGACTCGTGCCATTTCTCAGTCCTCCTCAGGCGTACGGCAGCATGCGGGCGATACGGCCCGCGTCTTCGGCGCGGACGTGGTTCGTCTGCCTCAGGTTGCGCTTCCGCTTGGTCGACTTCTTGGTGAGGATGTGGCTACGGTTGGCGTGGCCGCACTTGAACTTGCCGGAAGCGGTCTTGCGAAAACGCTTGGCCGCTCCACGGTGGGTCTTGATCTTGGGCATTGCGGATGTCCTTTCGGGTTCTTGTAACTGGCCTGGGCGGTGGCGTGGCCACTCTTTCCGTCCTGCCCGGTCCGGTTGTAAGTCGTTGATCGCGAAGGAAACCTTCGAAATTCCGCGACGTGTCCTGGGTGATGCATACAACAATCCCGGCGAACCGGGCCGGCCATTATGGGGCTTGGGCTGTTGCGTTGCAAACAAACCCGTGGGAAATCAGGGTGTTCACGACCGGCGCGGGCGCAAAAAGGGCGCCTCGCGGCGCCCCTTTCGTGGACCGATCGGCTTGGCCCGACGCTCAGGTCTTCTTCTTCGGCGCGATCATCATCACCATCTGTCGGCCTTCCAGGCGCGGGCGCGACTCGATCACGATGTCCTCGCCGAGGTCGGTCTCGATCCGCGCGGCCATGTCGCGACCGAGCTCCTGGTGACTCATCTCGCGGCCACGGAAGCGGATGTTGACCTTGACCTTGTCGCCCTCCTCCAGGAAGCGGCGCATGTTGCGCAGCTTGATCTGGTAGTCGCCCTCGTCCGTGACCGGACGGAACTTGAGCTCCTTGATCTCGACCTGCTTGGTCTTCTTCTTGGCCTCGTTGGCCTTCTTCTGCAGTTCGAACTTGAACTTGCCGAAGTCCATGATCTTGCAGACCGGCGGATCGGCGTTGGGCTGGATCTCGACGAGGTCGAGCTCCTCGTCTTCGGCCATGCGCAGCGCTTCGTCGCGCGACAGCACGCCTATCATCTCGCCGTCGGACCCGATCACGCGTACGCGCGGGACGCGGATTTCGCCGTTCTTCCGGTTTTGTTTCTCTGGGGTACTGATGTTTCGGTCTCCAGGGGTGGAATGTGGGGAGGCCGGCGGCGGCCGGCCACTCCCTGTCTGGTATTACGCCAACTCTTGCGAACGCAGCGTCTCGGCGAACGCGGACACCGACATTGTGCCCAAATCTTCCCCGGAACGCGTACGCACCGCCACGGCGCCGTTCTCCTTCTCGCGGTCCCCGACCACCAGCAGGTACGGCACCCGCTGCAGCGTGTGCTCGCGGATCTTAAAGCCGATCTTCTCGTTGCGCAAATCGGCCTGGGCTCGAAAGCCTTCGCGCACAAGGGTTTGCGTCACCTGCCCCACGTAATCGGCCTGGGCATCGGTAATGTTGAGCACCACCGCCTGCACCGGGGCCAGCCAGGCGGGCATGGCGCCGGCGTGGTGTTCGATCAGGATGCCGATGAACCGCTCCATCGAGCCGACGATCGCCCGGTGCAGCATCACCGGGTGGCGCTTGCTGGAGCTTTCGTCCACGTACTCGG
>DASUOA010000373.1:0-3218 GCA_036276895.1 Arenimonas sp.
CGCACTGGTGCGTCACTCGGCCTTGCGCATGTTCCAGCTGGTCAATGACGTGGCGAACTATCCGCGACGGTTTCCGTGGTGCGAAGGCTCGGCCGTGCTCGAGGAAAGCGAGACGCACATGCTGGCGCGGCTCGACCTGCGCCTGGGTGGGCTGCGTACGTCCTTCACGACGCGCAACACGCTGACGGCGCCGACGCGGATCGAACTGCAGCTGGTCGATGGGCCGTTCAGGAAACTCGGCGGCGCCTGGGTCTTCCATTCGCTGGCCGAGGACGCGTGCAAGGTCAGCCTGAATCTCGATTTCGAAGTCGCCGGAAAACTGGTCGGTTCGGCGCTGGCGCTGGGCTTCCAGGGTCTTGCTGATCGTATGGTCGACGATTTCTGTCGCGAGGCCGATCGCGTCGAGGCCTGAGCATGCGCGTCGAACTGGTCTATGCCTTGCCTGATCGCGCTTGGCGAGTGAAGGTTGAAGTTGCAGACAACGCCTGCGTTGCCGATGCGCTTGACCAAGGCTTGCCAGCCCTGCGCACCGCCTGCGGCAGCGTCGAGGTCGAGGCCGATCCATCGCGGCTGGCTGTTTTCGGCCGCCCGGCGGCAGCGGAGTCGCTGCTGCATGACGGCGACCGCATCGAGATCCTGCGGCCGCTGTTGGCTGATCCCAAGCAGGCGCGCCGACGACGCGCGGTGCAGTCACGCGGCCGCTAGATGGTCGGCGCGCAGTCGATTGACACGATCAGCGCTTGCTCTTGTCGTCCTTGGGCAGGTTGCCGAACTTGCGCATCTCGACGGCCAACGCTTCATCCTGCTCCGGGAAGTACTCGCCCTCCCAGCGCGCCAGCGCGTCGTTCTCGAACCACACCGTCAGCGTCTTGACTTCCATCTCGCCGCGGCGCCGGCGCTGCGTGGCGACATAGTCCCAGCGGCTCTGGTGGAAGACATCGGCGACCGGCGGCGAGCCGAGCAGCGCGAACACCTGTTGCCGGTTCATACCGACCTTGAGCTGCTGGACGTTTTCCTGCTCCAGCAAGGTGCCCTGGAAGACCGGCTGGCGGTAGACGAGGGCGCAACCGGAAACGAGAACGGCGGCGACGAGCAGCGTGAGAACCTTGCGCATTGCGGAGGTGAGGTCCGGAGGGCGGAAGGCCGGATGATACACTAAGCGTTCGGGCCGCCAGCGGCCGCGTCCAGGAAAGGATTCAGGAGCAGTCATGGAATCGCAGGATCTGCGCAAGGTCGGACTCAAAGTCACCCATCCCCGCATCCGCATCCTGGACATCCTGGAGACCGCCAGTCCGCGCCATCTCACCGCCGAGGACATCTACCGGCACCTGATTGAGAACGGCGACGACATCGGCCTTGCCACCGTTTATCGCGTGCTGACCCAGTTCGAAGGCGCCGGCCTGGTGCTCAAGCACAACTTCGAGGGCGGCCAGGCGGTGTATGAGCTCGACCGTGGCCAGCACCACGACCACATGGTCGACCTCGATACCGGCAAGGTGATCGAGTTCACCAGCCCCGAGATCGAAAAGCTGCAGCACCAGATCGCCGAGAAGATGGGCTACGTGATCGAAGAGCACTCGCTGGTGCTCTACGTCCGGGCCAAGCCGAAGAAGGGTTAGTCCAACAACCGCTTGGCGCCGAAGTAGCGGTCGCGCCAGTAGTGGCCGTCGAGGTAGTCGAGGCGAACCGTGCCGCCACTGCTCGGCGCGTGCACGAAGCGGCCTTCGCCGACGTAGATGCCGATGTGATCGACCTTGCGTTGTCCGAACAGCACCAGATCGCCCGGCGCCAGGCGTTCGCGTTTCGGCTCGCGGGCGTCGACGCGGGCGATCTCGCCGGTGGTGCGCGGCAATGCGATGCCGGCAGCGTCGCGGAACACATAGCCGACCAGGCCGCTGCAGTCGAAGCCGCCTTCAGGGGTGTTGCCGCCGTAGCGGTAGGGCGTGCCGACCAGGCCGATGGCCCGCATCAGGACGTCGTTGGCGCGGCGTGCCTCGCTGCTGTGAGCGTGGGGATGGATGCCCGCCACCGGCCGCGGCGGCGGTGCCGATGCGCAGCCAACCAGCAGCAGTGCCAGCAGCGTCGCTGGCATCAGCCGGCCCAGCCCGGGATAATGCGCGTCCTTTTCCACGGGCCGAGTGTGCCCCAATGCCAGCGGCCGCGTCACCGGCCGCGACGGACATCGCCACCATGAAGATCGAAAAGAACCACGTCGTGCGCTTCCACTACACCGTCTCCGAGCCGGGCCAGCCGGAGCTGGAAAGCTCGAAGGGGCGTGAGCCGCTGGCGATCCTGGTCGGCCACGGCAACATCATTCCCGGTCTCGAAGAGGCCATGCAGGGCCGTGAGGCGGGCGAGAGCTTCGACGTGACGGTTTCGCCCGAGCAGGCCTATGGCGAGCGCCGCGATGGCATGACCCAGCGCGTGCCGAAGAAGCACTTCCGTGAATCGAAACTCGTGCCCGGCATGCAGGTGGTACTCGGCACCAGCATGGGTCCGCGTGCGGTGACGGTGCAGAAGGTCGGCATGACCGTGGTCGACGTCGACCTCAACCATCCGATGGCTGGCAAGACCCTGCAGTTCGCGGTCGAGATCGTCGACGTGCGCGCCGCATCCGAAGAGGAAATCGCCCACGGCCACGCCCACGGCGAGGGTGGCGCGCAGCACTGAGGCGACGGAAGGTCATCGGCATAGGAGCCCTCGGGCGATGAGCGGATCGGAAGCGCTGGCGCCGGTGTCCGCCGGCGAACGCATCGAGGCCATGGACGTGCTGCGCGGCTTCGCGCTGCTCGGCATCCTGCTGATGAATATCGAGAGCTTCGTCGGGCCGTTCAGCGCTGCGCTGACCGGCCTCGATCCCGGCTTGCAGGGTGCGGACCGCTGGGCCGATGCGCTTATCTACGTGCTGGTGCAGGGCAAGTTCTGGACCCTGTTCTCGCTGCTGTTCGGCATGGGCTTTGCGGTGATGATGCAGCGCGCGGAGTTGGCCGGTCGTCCGTTTGCCGGACTGTATCTGCGGCGCACGCTGGTATTGCTCGCGATCGGTGCCGCCCATGCCCTGCTGCTGTGGCCGGGCGACATCCTCACCTTCTACGCGTTGACGGCCTTGCTGCTCCTGTTGTGCTTCCGGCACACGCCGACTTCGCGATTGCCGAAGTGGGGCGTCGGTCTGTATCTGGCTCCGATGCTGCTTTTCTTCGTGATGGGCTTGCTGGTCG